>SCPX01000015.1 GCA_004298615.1 Patescibacteria group bacterium
TGAGGCGATAATATCAACGCAAAAATGCTTCAATATTTTTTCAATTTTATAATTAGAGATTTTCGCTCTGTTTAGCATACAATTGGCATTATACCAGATTGTTTGCTAGTCTAGAGCCTTTGATTTTGTTTTTCACCATCGGAATCGGCTTCGTCGTCTTGATGTTTCTGGATGAAAAATACCAATATCTTGCAAAATTCGGCTCCAAACTTGGCGCACTGATTTTGAAGTTTTAAGTTTACGGGCCCCCATAGTTCAACGGATAGAACAGATCCGTCCTAAGGATAAAATGGAGGTTCAATTCCTTCTGGGGGCATAGATAAGATATTACTTATATGAGCAAAATTAAATTCGCTCCCAGGGAAGTATTTGAACAAATTCTTGAATATGCGGTGATTCCTACTTTTGATCTGGTGATTGAAATGCCGCAAGGCGGTATTGTTATCGTATACAGGAAAATTCAGCCATACGCAAATCAGTGGGCGCTGCCTGGGCTTAGAATGATGAAACCAGAGAATATAAATGACACCTTAATAAGAATTGCTTCCCAAGAATTGGGATTGAAGATTGATCCGGAAAAGAAGCGTTTTTTGGGTCAATTTGTCGGTCGGTTCCGGACAGAACATAATCGTCAGGATATCTCAACGGCTTATGCCGCATGTTCAAAGACAAAAGAAATAAAAATTAATCAAAGTCATTTTAGCAAATATTGCGTAATAACAAGTCCATCAGACATTCCGGCTCGCATGGGCGCAATGTATCGTTTCTATTTAAATTCTTTCTTTAAAACCGAGTAATGTGTCGCATTAAGCCATATACCACCGCGCTCATTGACTTTTTCATTTAAATGCTGTAAATTTTGGTATTGTCGTAAAGTTGTTTACGGCAAGAAGTTCTTTTAACCTAATCACAAACGAAAGGAGGTGATTATCATGCCGTATGATCCGAGACCGATAAGCCAAGGCGGTAACAGAGGAATTGATGAAAAATTTTCCAGAAAAGCGCCGACGGGCAAATTCCGAGTAGTGGGAGTTGATACATTCGATGGCGACGATTGGGTAGAGGGTGATTTTGACGCATTTGATGAGGCAAAGAAGCGCGCCGACGAAGAAACAAAAGATAAGCAAATGCTTATAATGCATGTATACAATGATGTTGGCACACATTGTTATGAAGCTGGCGAGTTTTAAACCCATTATAGGCCTGTGCGCAATTTTTCGCGCCAGGCCTTCTTTTTTTTGCTAAAATTAGCCAAAATTGCCATTAAATTGGCTGATAAATCAAGGCCCTTGACAGCCAATAAAAAAAGGTATAGAATAACAATGCTTCAAAATGGTTCTCAATAAGATGCAATATTGAGAATTAATCTTAAAACGCTTACATTACGATACACTTAATGCTTACATCAATAAACAAAATAAAGTTTCGGCAACCTTCTCCTTAACCGAATCCGTTTGGTTTATGTTTATGGTCGCCGAAAGGCGATTTTTTTGTTTTATTGAATATTTCATAAGGTTTTGAGAGCGCGCTAAAAACGCTTTCTCAAAACCCCGTGAAAATGGGGCGCCCTTTGACAATTTAACAAGCTCATCGAAAACAACAAAACAACTTCAAACAATCAATTGTCAGCCAAGCACATATTATCAGAGGGTTTATAATTTTTTATCCAATCAAGGGCGTATGGTGGATGCCTTGGCACAAAGAGCTGATGAAGGACGCGGGAGCCTGCGATAAGCCTCGGGAAGGTGGCAACCAACCGTTGATCCGAGGATTTCCGAATGGGGCAACCCAGTATAATTGAAGATTATACTATCATTATTTGAATCCATAGAATAATGAAAGGCACCTGGAGAATTGAAACATCTTAGTATCCAGAGGAAAGGAAAAGAAGCTCCGAATTTATTCGGAGAACATTCCCTTAGTAGCGGCGAGCGAACGGGGAATAGTCTAAACTCTGTTGCTTCTAACTCTTTATTGAGGGAAGGGTGTAAGCCCAATGACAGCAGGGGGTTTCGAGGATACTGTCTTCTTTCTTTCGCCCGTTTGGGCGGAAGAAAGATATCCGCGATCTTACAATCAGGATCAAAGTAAAAAAATCAGTTCTTATCTGAACGGTCTGGAAAGGCCGGCCATAGACGGTGATAGCCCCGTAAGAGAAAGGAATTGGTCTTTGCGACAGTGTTTCTCAAGTACCACACGACTCGAGAAATCTTGTGGGAATACGCCTCGACTATAGAGGCAAGACTAAACACTCTTTGTGACCGATAGTGAACAAGTACCGTGAGGGAAAGGTGAAAAGTACCCCGGTGAGGGGAGTGAAATAGTAACTGAAACCATACGCTTACAAAAAATGGGAGCTTGAACGCAAGTTCGAGTGACCGTGTGCCTATTGAAGAATGAGCCAACGAGTTCTTACCAAGCGGCTTAGCTAATCCCTAGTCGGGAGAAGCTTTAGCGAAAGCGAGTCTTAAACGGGCTTTATTGTCGCTTGGAAGAGACCCGAAGCCGAGTGAGCTACCCATGGGCAGGATGAATCTTGACGAAAGTCGAGAGGAGGTCCGAACCCGTCAGCCGTGCAAAACTGTGGGATGACCTGTGGGTAGGGGAGAAATTCCAATCGAACTCGGCGATAGCTGGTTCTCCTCGAAATAGCTTTAGGGCTAGCCTGTCGCATATCTCCGGAGGTAGAGCACTGAATGGGATTGGATGGCTTTTGCCTACCAATTCCAACCAAACTCCGAATGCCGGAGGTTTTCAAGCGGCAGAGTCAGACCATGAGGGCTAAGCTTCATCGGTCAAAAGGAGAAGAGTCCAGATCCCCGATTAAGGTCCCTAAATCAATGTTAAGTGTCAAAGGTAGTTTCATCGCTTAAACAGCCAGGAGGTTGGCTTAGAAGCAGCCATCCTTTAAAGAAAGCGTAACAGCTCACTGGTCAAGCGTTGGGGCGCCGAAAATGTATCGGGGCTAAATATTGTACCGAAATCGGGAATTCAAGAAAAATTCGTTTTTCTTGACTGGTAGAGGAGCGTTCTGTTCAGCTGTGAAGCTCGTTCGCGAGGACGGGTGGAGCGGACAGAAGTGAGAATGTTGGCATAAGTAGCAAAAAGACCGGTGAGAACCCGGTCCACCGTAAACCCAAGGTTTCCTGGGCAACGAAAATCGACCCAGGGTTAGGCGATCCTAAGCCGAGGCCGAAGGGCGTAGGCGATGGACATAGCCGTTAATATTCGGCTCCTTCGATGCGATTTCAATGGGGTAACGCTTTTTCAAGCTTCAAGCGCTTTTTGGCTATATGCGTTCTTGATTATTGTCTGCTTTCTTGGCAAATCCGGAAAGCGCAAGGGCGGTAATTAAAGTGAAGTCCTTTATTGGGCAACTTGAAGGGAGAGGGAGACTAGAAAAACCTCTAGAGCTAATCGCACCGAAATCGTACCGTAAACCGACACAGGTGGGTGGGCAGAAATCTGCTAAGGTGTACGAGAGAACCCTCGTTAAGGAACTTGGCAATACTAGTGGCCGTAACTTCGGGATATGGCCTCCCTGTGAAACAATCAGGGCTCAGTGAATGACTTTCCATGACTGTTTATCAAAAACATAGGTCCCTGCGAAACCGAAAGGTGAAGTATAGGGGCTGATGCCTGGCCAGTGTCAGAACGTTAAGAGGAGATGTCATTTTGCCGCAAGGCAGAGGCAGCATTGAATCCAAGCGCTGATGAACGCCGGCCGTAACTATAACGGTCCTAAGGTAGCGAATTTCCTAGTCGGGTAGAATATCGGAACTGCCCGAATCCCGCCGCAAGGCGGGACAAGCAAACTGACTCATAACGGTGAAACCTTCAGAAATCATTCATCAAATGATTCTATGGCAATACCGTGGGAAATCCGAACTAACTTCGGATACCCCGAACGACTGACCCGAAAGGGGAGATTTCGCAAAATTATTTGCGGAATAACACGTCAGCTCTTGCCTTAAAAGCGATTCATGGAGATTATCTTTTAAAATATTATGAGTATTGCATCATATGTGACCGGCTTCGCGGACGGCGAAGGATGTTTTTCCGTTTCGTTTTCGCTTCGCGAAAAAATGCGATATGGAATAGAAATTCGTCCAAGTTTTTCCGTAAGCCAGCACAAGCGCAACAAAGACATCATATTATTTCTCCAATCTTTTTTCAGATGCGGAGGAGTAAGATTCTCAAAACGCGATCAAAATTACAAATTTGAGGTGCGGAGTATCGATGATCTGATAAAGATCGTCATCCCTCATTTTGATCAAAATCCTCTTAAAACCTCAAAACAAAAAGATTTTGAGAATTTCAAACAGATCTGCCGATTGATTCGTTCCAATCAGCATTTAAGCCAGAGCGGGATCGTAAAGATCGTCAATTTGGCAAATGAGATGAACGAATCGGGCAAGCGCAAATATTCAAAAGAAGATCTTCTAAAAATCGCGGCAAGATGAAGGTATAGTCTGATTCTTATGGAAACATAAAGAAACAATGAAGTTCCGACCTGCACGAATGGCATAACTATGGAAAGACTCTCTCAACGAGGGACTCGGTGAAATTGCAAGACGAGTGAAGATGCTCGTTCCCCGCGGCTAGACGAAAAGACCCCGTGAAGCTTTACTACAACTTGGCATTGAATTACGATTTGTTCTGCCGAGCATAGGTGGGAGACTTTGAAGGTCCAACTCCGGTTGGGCTGGAGTCAACAGTGGAATACCACCCTGAATGCATTGTAATTCTAACTTTTCTCCGTAATCCGGAGAAGGGACAGTGTCTGGCGGGTAGTTTGACTGGGGTGGTGGCCTCCTAAAATGTAACGGAGGCGTTTACAAAGGTCGGCTAGTTCCGGATGGACATCGGAACGATAGGGCAAACCCAAAAGCCGGCTTTACTGCAAGACCCACAAGTCGAGCAGTTGCGAAAGCAGAAGTTAGTGAACCGACCATCGCTCATAGGAGCGTGGAAGATCAACGGATAAAAGTTACTCCGGGGATAACAGGCTGATCGGGTCCAAGAGTCCACATCGACGACCCGGTTTGGCACCTCGATGTCGGCTCGTCGCATCCTGGGGCTGGAGAAGGTCCCAAGGGTTGGGCTGTTCGCCCATTAAAGCGGCACGTGAGCTGGGTTCAGAACGTCGTGAGACAGTTCGGTCTCCTGTCTGTCGTGGGCGCGGAATTTTGAGAGGACTCTTCCCTAGTACGAGAGGACCGGGAAGGACGAACCTCTGGTATGCGAGCTGTTCTGCCAAGAGCATTGTTCGGTAGCCATGTTCGGTTTAGGATAAGCGCTGAAAGCATCTAAGCGCGAAACCGTCCTCAAGATTAGAATTCATTATGAGACACGAAGAAGACTACTTCGTTGATAGGCCCGAGGTGTAAGATCCGCAAGGATTTAAGCTGAAGGGTACTAATAAGTCCATGGTTAAAAAATTTAAATTCTCTGGTTTATCCTTGGCTGGCAATTGATCGTTTGAAGAAAATTTCATTTTAAAAATCTCGGTGTTTGGAGCGATATGGTCCCACCTCTTCCCATTTCGAACAGAGTCGTGAAACATATCAGCGCCGATGATACTTGGACCCAATCCGGTCCTGGGAAAGTAGGCCAATGCCGGGATTTTTGAAATGAAGTAAGAAGATCAGCTGTTCTCCGGGACGGCTTTTTATTTTTATGATTCAGCCGATAATTTTGGCGGCTGGCAAGGGCACGCGGATGAAATCGGAAACACCAAAGGTCTTGCACCGACTGGGCGGAAAAACATTTCTGCATCGCGTTATCGGCGCGATTCAAGAGGCCGATGAATTGTCCGATCCTTTAATCGTAGTGGGCGAACACGAAAATCTCATCAAGGAAGCTATTGGAAATTCGCACAATTATATGCGGCAAGATGTTCAGCGCGGCACGGCTCATGCCGTCAAAATTTGCGAGCCGCATTTAAAAAATAAAGCCGGCTCCATTATCGTTCTTTACGGCGACCACCCGCTTATAACTTCCGAGAGTTTGGATAATATTGCCCAACATCATCTTGCGCATCGACCGGCCATAACATTTTTTTCAACCATCGTGCCGTCGTTTGAAGGATGGTATTCGGCGTTTTCATCATTCGGCCGGATCGAGCGAAGCGTCAATTCAATCAAAATCATTGAAAAAAAAGACGCGACGCCCATACAGCTGCAAATCACCGAATTGAATCCGGGCATTTATTGTTTTGACGCAAACTGGCTGTGGGAGGCCCTTTCTCAAATCCGGCCGGATAACGCGGCCGGCGAATACTATCTCACCGATCTGATCGCTCTGGCCGTCAGCCATAAAAAACAGATTGAAACTCTAAATCTCCCGCCCGAAGAAGCGCTGGGCATAAACACGCCTGAAGATTTGCAGGTGGCCGAGGGATTGATTCAAAATATTATTTAATGTACATTTAAACAATGAGATACATTGCCGATCTGCATATTCATTCAAAATATTCCCGCGCGTGTTCAAAAGAGCTCGTGCCGGAGAATATTGATTTATGGTGCCGGATCAAAGGCATTGATTTGGTGGCGACCGCCGATTTTACGCATCCGAAGTGGTTTGCGGAATTGTCGGAAAAATTAGAGCCCGCCGAAAGCGGTTTATATTGTTTAAAAAAAGAGTTCCGCAAATCCGATCCGCATTTTCTGGAAAAAACGCCGCGCAATGTCAGATTTATTTTGGGGACAGAGCTTTCCTGTATTTATAAAAAGAGCGATAAGACGCGCCGAGTCCATCACTTGGTTTTCGCACCGTCCATGGAAATTGTTGAAAAAATAAACGCCGAGCTGGAAAAGCGCGATTTTAATTTAAAATCAGACGGCCGGCCCATCTTGGGAATTGATTCTGAAAATTTACTGGAAATACTTTTGGAAATTGACGAGCGGATTGTCTTGATTCCGGCGCACGCTTGGACGCCGTGGTTTGCCATTTTCGGATCAAGGTCCGGATTTGATTCCATTGAAGAATGTTTTGGAAGTACGGCAAATAAAATTTTTGCCATTGAGACGGGGCTTTCTTCCGATCCGCCGATGAATTGGAAAAATTCTTGGCTTGATTCGGTCGCGCTTATCTCCAATTCCGACGCTCACTCGCTTCAAGTCCTGGGAAGAGAGGCGAATATTTTTGAAGGAGAAAAAATCTCATACAATTTGTTATTTGAGGCGATTAAAAAATCCTCAATTTCCGGGCGAGCCGCGAAAAAAAATAATGCGCCGCTTCAATTAATCAAGACTGTTGAATTTTATCCGGACGAAGGTCGCTACCATTATGACGGCCACGCGAATTGCAAAATCGCACTTCATCCGCGCGAAGCGAAAAAAATTAAAAATATTTGTCCTACTTGCGGCAAGCCGCTTACTCTCGGCGTTTTGCACCGGACCGAAGAATTGGCCGACCGAAAAGAGGCGGAAATCCCCAAAGACCGAGCCGGCTTTATTTATTCGGTGGAGCTTGAAAAAATTATTGCCGAGGCCGTTGGCGTGCGGGGCCGCCGATCAAAAGCGGTGGAAAGGCATTATTGGGATTTGATAAACAAATTCGGAGGAGAATTGCCGCTTTTACTGGACGCGGAAGAAAAAGAGTTAAACCAAGCCGTGCCCGCAAATATCGTCGAAGCGATCCGCCGCGTCCGGTCGCAAGAACTGCAAATCTCCCCCGGCTACGACGGCGAATATGGGATTGTGAAAATATTCAAAGACAACGAGACGATAACCGGAAGAAAAAATAAACAATCAGTATTGCTTTAAAAAACAAAAACTCCTCCCGCCAAGGCGGGAGGAGTTTATAACCGCTTATTTCTTTTTTCCACCTTTCTTTTTAGCGGTTTTTTTTGCGGCTTTCTTTTTAGCTGCCATGTTTATCACCTCCTTTGCTTTTTTAAAATTAATATTCGCTTGGTTTGTTTCGCAAAAAAATTTGCGAAAAGCGATATTTAAAATAAGGATGAAATCGCTGTACTAAGTATACGCCACAGAAAAATGTTGTCAAGCTTTTTTTAGCAACTCTTGAAATAAAATGCGGGATGAAGTAAGCTTGAAGAGTAATAATTTTTATCATTGTATGAATTATACGCGACTGGAAAAACAATTGCAAGATCCGGCGTTTGATTTTTTGAAAAGGATTCTTCAAATGCGCGGCGCTGAAATTTTCTTGGTGGGCGGAGCAGTGCGCGACGCGCTCCTCAATCGTCCGACCAAAGATTATGATTTTGTCGTGCGCGGGATTCCCGCTCCGGAGCTGGAATTGCTGCTAAAAAAATCGGGTATTGTAAATTTGGTCGGAAAAACATTCGGCGTCTTCAAATTCGACCCAAAAACAAGATACAAGATACAAGATACAAGATACAAGCCGTTAGAACCCTTTGATATCGCGCTCCCCCGCACCGAACATTCTCTTTCAATGGCCGGAGGCTATAAAGACTTTGAAGTTCAATCCGATCACAAGCTGTCCATTGAAGACGATCTTAAAAGGCGGGATTTTACAGTCAACGCCATAGCCTTTAAGTTAAAAGTTAAAAGTGAAAAGTTAAAAGTTATTGAAGTGATCGATCCATCGGACGGATTGAAGGATTTGGAATTAAAAACAATGCGCGCGGTTGGCGAGCCGGAACAAAGATTCAAGGAAGACTTTTCGCGAATTTTGCGGGGACTGCGTTTCGCTTGCCAGCTTGATTTTGAAATTGAGGCGGAAACAAAAAGCGCGATGAAGAAATTAGCTCCGAACTTAAACGATCAAAAAAATAGCGAATGGATCGTGCCGCGCGAAACGATCGGCCGCGAGGTTGTAAAAATGTTCGTGCTTGATCCTTTGAAAGCGTTTGGGCTTTTTGAAAGTTTCAACTTATTTGAAGTCCTGATGCCGGAAATACTCAAAGGCATAGGCTGCCCCCAGCCGCCCAACTGGCATACCGAGGGGGATGTGTTTGAACACACGAGACTGGCGATGAAAATTTTGCGGGAAAAAGATTTTTTAAAGGAATTTCCGAAATTCTCCTATGACGCCGAAGCGGTCTTCGGAACATTGCTTCACGATATTGGAAAGCCGTACACGATTCAAACGCCCGAGAAAGACGGCACGGACCGCATCAGATTCAATAATCACGAAGCGGTCGGCGCGAAAATAGCGCGCGAAATAGCGGAGCGTCTCAAGCTTTCGGTTTATCCGAAAGAGTCTCCTTATCATATCGATATCGGCAATTTATCCTGGATTATTGAAAAACACCTGATTCCGGTGAAAGAAAAAGTGGACGAAATGAAAAAAACCACTTTTGAAAAATATTTTTTTTCCGATCGATACCCCAGCCAAAAACTTTTAGCCTTGTCTTTGGCCGATGAACTGGCCACCATTCATGAAAATGGGTTGGCCGACACCTCAAACTACTATTATATAAAGGAAAAAATGCAAGAAATGACCAAGCAGGTCTTAGACAAATCTAAGCCGCCCAGGCCGATTATCAGCGGGACTGATGTAATGAAGGTCTTAAACATGCCATCGGGACCCAAGATAGGCGAAATTTTAGAGCTTTTGCGCGAAGAACAGCTCTCAGGTGGGATTAGGACGCGGAAACAAGCGTTGGAATTTCTTAAAAAACTTAATAAATGACAATTTGAAATTTCTATGGATAACCGATTGATTGTTGATGAATCTTTTGCCGGACAGCGGCTTGATCTTTTTTTGGTCAAGAATCTGGCCGGCCATTCCCGTTCGCAGATCCAAAAATTGATTAAGAGCGGGAATATTACGGTGAACAATGAAAAAATATCGGCGCATCATTGGCTTAAAAAAGGCGACGCGATTAGCATTGTTTTTTTAAAAGAGCGCGGGCGGGAAAGCACGCCATCAATAGAAATTATCAGAGAGACTCCGGAATTTATCGTTATTAATAAACCGGCTGGTATTGTGGCTCATCCGGACAGCCGGCACAAATCCGGCACCGTGGTTGATTGGCTGTTGGAAAAATATCCAGAAATAAAAAATACGGGAGATGATATCAATCGGCCGGGCATTATGCATCGCTTGGATAAAGAAGCATCCGGATTGATGGTCATCGCCCGCACCCAAAAAAGTTTTGAAAATTTAAAAGAACAATTTCAAAATAGAACCATTGACAAAGAATATTTGATTTTGGCGCACGACCCGGATTTGCCCGATCGGGGGGAAATTGACAGACCGCTGGGACGATCTAAATTCGGTAAAATCGTGGCGCAAACGCATGGGACGGAAAAAACCAAAACTGCCCAGACGATTTTTGAAGTCTTGGAGCGGCGGAAAAATTTCGCTCTTATTTCCGTAAAAACCAAAACCGGCCGCACCCATCAAATCCGCGTGCATTTTCATTCCATCGGCCATTCGGTGGCCGGCGATAAATTATACAAACAAAAACAAACCAAGGGGAAAATTAATCCGCCCCGGCTGTTTCTCCACGCCGCAAAATTATCGTTTACCGACATATCCGGAGAGCGACAAAGATTCCAACTGCCATTAGCCAAAGATTTGCAAATATTTTGGGATCAACTGAAATAACAAAGTAAGATTACCCTTGACAATCAGGGCAAAAATGGGCCGAGCGGCCGCCTAATTTAATGCGTTTGATTATTCCCCCGCAACGCAAACATTTTTTGCCTTCCCGTCCGTAAACTTTCAAATATTTTTCATATCCGCCTTTTTGGCCGGAGAGCGTGACATAAGTGTCGGACGAAGTGCCGCCTTTGGCGATTGATTTTTTTAAAATTATTTTGATTCCCTGGTACAGCCTTTTTACTTCTTCCGGCTTGATTTTTCCGGCCGGACGAGTTGGCAGAATTCCCGCGTAGTGCAAGCTTTCATCCGCATAAATATTGCCGATTCCGGAAATAAAATTCTGATCCATCAAAAGCGGTTTGATTTTAGCTTTGGCGTGGCACTTTAACATTTTAGAAAACAATTCCACGGTAAAATTTTTATCAAACGGCTCTATTCCAAGTTTTCTTATTTCTTTTTGTTCTGCTAATTCATCGCTTTTGACCAGCTTCATATAGCCGAATTGGCGTAGATCGTTAAAATAGAGTTTAGAGCCGTCAACGAAATGAAAAATGATGTGCGTCCATTTGTTGGGAACTTCAACAGCGGCCGGCGGCCATGGGTGGCCACCTCTTCTCATTTTTCCATTTTTAGCGCGGTAAATCAATTGCCCGGTCATTTTTAAATGAACAAGCAAAGTATAATCATTTGACAAGGTTAAAATCAAAATTTTCGCCGCCCGATCGGCCTTTCCAATTTTCGCTCCTTCCAGATTTTTTTTGAAATTTTTTGCCGCTTGTGGTGAGCCTGTCGAACCATCGCCTTTAAAACCCTCAAAGTACGCCAGCTTGGGAAGCCTTAGCTCCACTTCTTTAATCTTTTTGCCAATCACTTCTTTCAGCAATTGACGCTTAATTGTTTCCACTTCCGGGAGCTCAGGCATAAAATTATAAATCTTCTTCCGACAAAACTTTAATTCCGTTCTTTTTCAAAAACTTGGTTGTGATGCCGTCGCCTTTGATAATTTGCTTGGAAAATGTTCCGTCGTAAATTTGGCCGTTGCCACAGGAAGGACTGCGTTGTTTTAGAATCGCTTTTTTGACGCCAAAAATATTTGCCACTTTTAAAACCTCCTTGGCTCCTTTTTGAAAATGTTTCGTTATATCTTTTCCGGAAACGGTGATGACTTTTTTGCCTTTTTGCTCGGCCGGTTCTCGAGGCGTCCGCAGTCCTCCCAATTGTTCCGGACACACAGGAATCAGAATTTCTTTTTTTAACAGCTTAAGAACTTTTTTATCGGGCTTGCTTTCCCCATCATAGCGGCAAGGAACACCCAAAAGACAGGCGCTGCAAATTATTTTTTTGGTTGTCATAGACTAAAAATTTCATCCAAAGACTGGATGGTTGCGACCATCCAGTCGCGCACATCAAATTGATGTTCTTTGCGTTCCAAATAAATAAAATCAACTCCCGCCTCTTTAGCGAAGTAAGCGTCTTCATTGCTGTTGCCTATATATAAAGTTTCTCCCGGTTTTGCATTCAGTTTTTCCAGAACAAAGAAAAAGCTCGCCGGATCGGGTTTACTGGAAAAGTTATGAGCGTGAATTGGTAAAGAAAAATCTATAGGCGCGCCATTTAGCTTACCTATTTCCATTTCCGCGATCCATTTTGGGGCGCCGGTAATAATAGAAACGGTTTTGCCCATCTCTTTTAGGCGGCGGATTGTGCGCTCCGCGTCACCGTACGGTTTTGTATGCTTTGAACGTTCTTCGGGCGTGTCAATCTCTCGAAAGGTTGTCCAAAAAATTTCCGGATCCAGCCCAAACTCGTCTTTAATAATCAGATCTCGATTAGCTTCAAACCAAATGCGATCAATTAGTCTGGGAGCGGGTGGTTGCTTTCCTATTTTTTTAGCCGCCATTGGAATAACGCGGTGTCTGTATTCGGGCACTGTATGAACTAAGGTCCCGTCCAAGTCAAAAGAAATGTGTTTATATCTCCTTAGCATAAAATCATTTTCTTTTATACTTTTCAAAGTACTGTTTGTAGTGATTAAGAGTGAATTGGAAACCTGAGTGAAGGGGGTTTGGAAGATGATCCAAATCAAACCAGCCGATTTCGTCTATTTTGTGAGGTTCGTTGTTTTATGCTTCCTTTGGATTAACCATAACGAAAAATGGTACTGCCAGCCAATGAGTTTTTACTCCGTTCTGCTCTCTGAATATTGAATGCGCGGGCAGGCGCTCTTGGATTTCGCCATTACATCCATACTCTTCCATTACTTCACGCAAAACATTTTCTTCAGGCGTACATCCAAAATCCAGTTGTCCAGAACCAGGGTCCCATCTGCCGTGCTCATCACGGCAATTTTTATTTCTTTTATGCAAAAGAAAACGGCCTTGGCCGTCATTGCAATAAAAAGGCGTGGAGATTCCAATATAATCAATTCCGGGCTTCATATTATGAAATGTTATTGGTCGGGGTGCTGGGAATTGAACCCAGTCAACATGCTCCCAAAGCATGCGTACTACCGGTATACGACACCCCGAAGTCTTTTTACTTTACATTATTTTAACTATTTTATCAAGCAAAAACACCCCCGCTTGGCGGGGATGTTTTATGATTCTAATTGTTTTGACTTTATTGCGTTACAGCCTGATACGCGTTGACTAATCCGTAGCCGTAAAGTCCGTCCGGACCGCTTATCCCCAGATCCGTTGCCGTCGCTTGCAAGCGGTCTTGGACTTCAGCCGAAGAACAAGAACCGCTCGAATCCGCATCGCACTTTGCGGTTTGAGCAAGAATCAAAGCTGCCGTACCGGCCACATGAGGCGTCGCCATTGAAGTGCCGCTCAATGTTTTGTAGGTTTGTCCTTTATAGGTAGAGTATATACTTAATCCCGGAGCGGCCAGATCCACTTCCGGTCCGCGCGAAGACCATGAGGTGATAGTATCCGCGCTGTCGGTCGCGGAAACCGCGATCACTTCCGGATATGCGGCCGGATAATTAACGGATAATCCATCATTGCCGGCCGCGGCTACTTGGACGATTCCGGCCGCGTTTGCTCTGGCAATGGCGTCATGGAATGATTGAATATTAGAGGTGGTCCCCAAACTCATATTGATGACTTTGATTCCATTCGCAATCGCCCAATCAATCCCTTCAATTATGTCGGAAAGGTAGCCGCTTCCTCGGCGATCCAAAGCTTTTACCGCGTACAAATCAATTTGCGGACCGGCTCCGATAACGCCGATAGAATTATTTTCCGCGGCGATAATCCCGGCCACATGAGTGCCGTGACCGTTGTCATCATTGGCTGATTTTAAAGGATTAATCGCATTGTATCCGCCCTTGATATTATTTTTCAAATCCGGATGCGACAATTCAATACCCGTGTCAATCACGGCGACTTTAATGGGGTCTCCGGTCGTAATTCCCCAAACCAAATCGGCATCAATGCGATCAATGCCCCAGGGAGTACTTTGCGCCGGCGGAGCAGACACTCTTTTTTCAGTGCTGATTTTTCTGTCAGACGCTTCAATCAAAATATCATCTTCCACGCGCAAGACATCAACATCTTTTTCCAAGGCTTTTGCCGCCGTTGGCGTCAAAAATACAGCGTCCGCATTGATTGATTTCAGGTGTTTTATTTTCACGCCATTATGCTTGGCGATTTTTTCTTCACCTCCTTGATTTTTGTAAACAATAATTTTTCTGGTCATTGGCTCACCATCCTGCGACAATGCCGGCCGAACAACAAATCCGGCCAGTGTCAAGACGGCGGCTGAAATAAATATGGAAAATAATAATTTCCTGGACATAGACTTAAAAAATTTAATAATAAATTATCCAATTAAAGTTATGACTTTCCTTTTGGGTCTTGATTATTCCAGTCGCTTCGCCATTGCTTTATTTCTTCAATGTCTTCTTCTGATGGGTTAACGCCTTCGCATTTTCCTTCGCCATTAATCTCCCGTATCACATTTTTAGGGTCAATCCCGGGCGGATCAAAAGGTTCGCCATTATCATCTATGGCGCAAAGCCAGCGCTGGGGCGCGCCATTTTCTTTTATTTTTAAAACCCTGCCGCCCTTTTTGACGAATCTTGATTCCAATTCTTCTTCCATTGATTGTTCGCTTTCCGGATTTGATTGCATAAAACCATTATAATTAAATAATGTATTTTCAGAATAGCACCTTTTCGCGTCCGCTTCAATACCCGCTGCATTCAACCACCCAACGCAATTTTTTGACCGGTAATTAATTCATAAAATTTCTCCGCCGGCGTATAAAATCCCAGGGCCTTTCTCGGTCGGGAGTTCAATCGCTCTTCCGCCTCTT
>SCPX01000016.1 GCA_004298615.1 Patescibacteria group bacterium
CGGCACGAATTGAACGGAAACAAGTTCTTTTTCGATAAAACCATCTCCCTGTTTTGTGATTTTTAAAAGAGTTTGCAGATCCCTGCCGCCGACCGGCATGATGAGACGGCCGCCGTCTGTCAGCTGTTCCAAAAGCGGCGGCGGGACTTTTCCAAAAGCCGCCGTGACAATAATCGCGTCGTAAGGAGCGTTTTCCGAATTTCCCAACGAACCGTCGCCGCAAATTACGGTGATATTTAAAAATCCCAATCGCTTCAAAAGTTTATTAGCAATTTCTGCCAAACTTTCAATTCTCTCAATGGAAATAACTTGCTTGGCCAGTTTTCCCAAAATCGCGGCCTGATAACCGGATCCGGTGCCGATTTCCAAAACCTTATCGCTTTCTTTGAGCTCTAAAGCGTCGGTCATAAAAGCGACCAACGACGGTTGGGAGATCGTTTGCTCTTCGCCGATCGGAAACGCTATATCCTCATACGACTGATCGCGAATTTTTTGCGGCACAAACAAATGCCGCGGCACGCTTCTCATCGCCTCAATCACGCGCGTATCAAGATCGTACATTTTTTCAATATTCTCAATCAGCGCCTCTTGCCGCGCTTTATAATTTGCGTGGTTAATCATAAATGAACGGATTAATCTTCACTGCAAGCTGCCGAGTTTTTCTTCCAAAACCCTCTGGATAGTTTGAGGATCCGCCTTGCCTTTCAAATCCCTCATCACCAAGCCGAATAAAAATTTAGCCGCTTGGATTTTACCGGATTTGTAGTCTTCCACCACCTTTGGATTGTCTGAAATTATTTTTTCCACTGCATCGGAAATAATACTCTCGTCCCCCACTTGCGCCATTCCTTTTTCCTCAATTATTTGCGCGGGACTGCGGCCCGATTCAATCATTTGCTCCAAGAGCGCTTGGGCGGTAGTGGAATTAATTTTCTTTTGCTCAAAAAATGTCAGAAATTCGGCAAAATTTTCCGGCGTGACATTGCCGGTATGGATATTTTTATTTTGATCTCCCAAAATTTTCAAAAAGCGATTAATCAACCAATTGGCCGCGAGCTTGGACAATCTTTTTTTATTAACATTCCAAATCTCTTCATTCGTTCCTTCCGGCTCGCCTTTGCTCTCCAGCCACGCGCGCAATTCGGAAAGAATTTGCTCTGTAAAATACGAAAGATCGCGATCCTCGGTCAAAATATGCGCATCGCCAGCATCAAATCCGTATTCTTCAATAAATCTTTTTCGTTTCGCCTGCGGCAATTCGCGCAATTTATGCTTGATATCATCTAAATAAATATCATCCGGATTCTTAGTGTTTGATGTTTCATTCTTAATACTGATCGGCGGCAAGTCCGGCTCCGGAAAGTACCGATAATCGTGCGCTTCTTCCTTTGTTCTCTGCTCCACGGTTTTTTGTTTGGCTTCGTCCCAGCCGCGAGTTGATTGGACAGTGATCGGCTTGCCTTCATTCCATAATTCGGTTTGCCTCTTTATTTCATGCTGCAAGGCGCGTTCCACCGCGCGAAAAGAGTTTATATTCTTAATTTCAGTCTTAGGATTTAATTTATCTTTTCCGATTTCGCGCAAAGAAATATTGGCATCGCAGCGCAAATGACCCTTTTCCATATCGGCATCTGAAATCCCCAAATAGCGCATTATGAGGCGCAATTCTTGCAAAAATACTTTGGCTTCCTCCGGCGATCGAAAATCCGGCTTGGTGACAATTTCCATCAAAGGCGTTCCGCCGCGATTATAATCAACAAACGATTCTCCGGTCGGCGAATGAATCAATTTGGCAGCGTCTTCCTCCAAATGGATGCGCTCAAGATTTATTATTTTCTTTTCCCAATTTTTTCCGTCAAACCGGCCTTCAATTTCCAATCGGCCGCCATTGACAATCGGATCGCTGAATTGCGATATCTGATAGCCTTTGGGCAAATCCGGATAAAAATAACTCTTGCGATCAAAATGCGTTTTGGCCGCAATATCGCCACATAATGCCAAACCGGCCAAAATCCCCCATTCCAAAGCTTGGCGGTTTAAAACCGGCAAAACTCCCGGGTGTCCCAGGCAAATCGGACAAATTGTGGTATTGGGCGGCTGGTTTTCGCCCGAATTATCGCACGAGCAAAACATCTTGCTTTTAGTCTTTAGCTGGACATGAATCTCCAGGCCGATTACAGATTCGTATTTTGTTGGCATAATAACTAGCTTAATTTCTATATTTTAGTCTATCAAATTTCCTTAAAAAAATAAAGAGCGGGAATCTTGGAAAAGATTTCCGCTCTTACAGGATTTTACAATACTTCTATTCCGCCTTTGTTTCGTCGGTCTTATCTTCTTCCGCCTTTTTTTGCCAATCGACAATGTCTTTGGTCAGATCATTGCGCAAAGAGCCGGAAAAAAGATAGATATTATTTCCTCCCTTGATATTGATGTAAAACGAATTGTAATTTGCGCCGGATTTCCCAATAATAAATTTATTATCGCCGGAATCAGTCGCAATCGTAAGAGCAATCCCCTTATCTTCGCTGATATCAAAAGACGGATGATTGGATTTATTTTTTGACGCCAATTCTTTAAATTCCGCTTTATTTAAATCATTAAAAAACGCCTTTACTTTTTCGCTGTCCGCTTCTGACTCATTAACTTTCCAAGCCCCGTTTTTTTTTACGAACTTTTTCTCGCCGGAAGAGTCCTTTATCTCAAAACGACTTGTTTTATCAATGCTGATCTTAAGCAGATTGATAATCGCTTCGGACACGGTTGGCTTTTCTTCAAATCCGGCGTATTTTTTCCATTGCGGAAACGAGGCGGCAGCCAGAAGAACAATAAAAATTCCCAAAAAAATATAAATAGTCCGTTTCTTCATATTTTTAATTCATTGAATTATAAGTGAATCTTCTCAATTTTCTCCTTCGGGAAAGCCGGATCATTCCGTAAATCGCCGGTAATAAAACCGCGGCGGCCAAATTTCCGTACTTCACCATCGCGGCTTGATCGGCATCATCAAAGCGCAAAGCGCGATTGGCCTCCTGCTTTAATTTAATGCCGGCCAAAGATTCTTCTTGCCCCAGCCAGGAAAATAAAGCCGAACCGAATCCGATGTTTTGCGGATTATCCTGCGCGAATTCGTCCGTCAAGAAATCGGAATCGCCCGCCACGATCAAGCGCGCCGCCTTTTGATTGTCTGCAGTCTCCCGCAAAAAACTGGCAGCCGCGTATTTGATTCCCAAATTATCCTGCGAAGGCTTGGAATTGGGAGATAGGGCAAACGATCCGGTCTGAACGCCTCCGGCGTCAGTGGTTGCTAAAATTTTATCAGCGGAAAATCCTTTTTCTTTCAGCTTGGCTTCGTCAAAAGTCACCGAGCTCGCCCAAGGCAGTGTCACCTCGCTCACATCCGAAACGATCGCGCCGACAGCGCCCTGGGATGCCAGCTTTGCCCAAAAAGGATATGGCACGAGCAGGCTGAAAATTCCTCCGCCTCCCATTTGAACTGTCTGATTGGCCTTAAGATCGTATATAATATCGCTATTGACCGTGATACCATAATCGCTTAGAAAATCGGCAAAACCGTCGCTATTGGCTGTGGCGGAAAGCGTTTGCAATTCAATATTTACCGCGTCAATCATAAAAAGTGCCGAACCTCCGTTTTCAATGAAATTTTTAATGCTCTCTCTGGCTTTATCGCTGATTTTTTCGCTCGGTCCGGCGATCACCAAAACAGCCGTACCTTCGGGAATATTTGCATCCGAATCGTCAAGCGTTTTTTCTTCAATGTTAAATTGTTTGTCCAGCTCTCTTTTTAAAGCCGCGTAATCTCCGCTAATTGATTTTTCTCCGTGGCCCCCGACAAACACGATTTTCTTTTTTTCCGAAACAGTAAGTTTTTTAATAAAGCTCGTCAACTGATATTCAAGATCCGAAGTTTTCTGAATTACCGGTATTGATTCGTGATTGGAAGCGTACGAAACGGCCAAACCCAAATACGCGGCTTGAGATTGAAATTCTGTTTGGCCGACCACATTGAATTGGATGGGATTAATTTCAAATGATCGCGCTTCCTCGGCCGCTGGCGGATCAGCCAGCGGATCCTTATATGCCACGGAAATATTGCCGCGGCCGAAATTCTGATAATCGCGCAAAATATCTTTCAAATCGCGCTGTATGGATTGGAGCTGGACCGGCAATTTCCCGGAAGCAAAAACCGTGATATTGACCACATCCGAAAGATCGGACAATGTTTTTTTGGTGGCAGAGCTCAAGGTGTAAGCCTGATTTTCCGTAAGGTCAAGCCTTCCCGGAATTGAGGATCCGACAATATTAGTCAGCACCGCAATGCCGATGAAAAGCATAATACCGATCTGAAAACGCCTGTAAATTTGCTTTCGGTTTCCGAATTTTTGCTTGATAAGGCGTAAATATGCCAAGGCAAGAAAAACGGCAATTCCGGAAATGGCATACCATACATCCTGCAAATCAATCACGCCTCTGGCCATTGAATCAAAATGCGAAAGTACGGACAATCTTTCAAAAATCGGCACGAGCTGAAGAGGGAGGCTCGCGGTCACAAATTCAAATCCGGCGATAATCAAGAAAAATATGGCCGTGGCCGATACCAGCATTGAGGATATTTGGCTCGCAAAAAGCGATGAAACAAAAATTCCCAAAGAAATCAAAACAGCGCTTAAAAAAACCGCGCCCAAATATTGGCCTGCGACTTGTCCCCAATCCAAATTACCGAATTGACTGAACGCAAAGGCGATCGGAAAAACAAAAGCCAAGGCAATGGCCGCGAAAACAAGTTTGCCTAAAAATTTTCCGGCTAAAAGCTCATATTCCCGCACCGGATGAGTAAGGAGAAGTTCCAGAGTGCCTTCACTTTTTTCCTGCGACATCGCTCCCATCGTAATGGCCGGAATAAAGATTATTAAGAGCCAAGGCAGAAAATCGTAAAGTTGGCGCAAAGACGCCTCGCCTGCCAAAAAAGCGTTTCTGAAAAACAAAAATTCCCAGAGCAGTAAAAAAACGGCAATAATCACATAAGCGGTCGGATTATCAAAAGACGCTTTCAATTCTTTGCGCGTAATGGTAAATATATTTTTAAAATCAAACATATCTTTATTGCGTTAATTTATGAAACACTTCTTCCAATTTTTGTTCGCGCTCCACCAGCTTCCAAATCGTCCAATTATTGGCATGCGCCAATTTTGAAATTTCCGGCCGCAGTTCAACTGATTCATTGGAAATCAATGTCGCGCTCACTCTTCCCGATTCGTTTTTATCAATGTCAATATGTTCCAATCCGGCTAAATTGCGCAGCGCCAAATCAATGCCAGCCCCTTCAATTTCAAGATGCAATGCTCTTTCTTTTTTGGCCGCGCGCGAAAGCTCGGCTTCTGTCCCATCCGCCACGAGCCGGCCATTGTTGATTATCAAAATCCGGCTACACACCGCGGTCACTTCCTGCATCACATGCGTACTCATTATAATCGTGTGTTCTTTGGCCAATTCTTTAATCAATGAGCGAATTTCCGTTCGCTGATTCGGGTCCAGTCCTTCAGTCGGCTCGTCCAAAATCAAAATATCAGGCTGATGCAAAAGAGCGACTGCCAAACCCACTCTTTGTTTATAACCCTTGGAGAGCTCCCTGATCGGTCGATAAAATACTTCGCCAATGCCGGTGGATTTTACGGCAAAATCAAAAGCCGCGCGCTGTTTTTCGCGCGGAATTTGCTTGAGGTCGGCCGAGAGGCGCAAAATTTCCGACACCAGCATTTCACCGTACAAAGGATTATTCTCCGGCAAATAGCCGATGTGTTTTTGCGCTCGGATTACCGTTTGCTCGTTTACCAATGTTCCGGCGATTTCCACTTCTCCCGCGTCCGGAGACAAAAAACCGGCCATCATTCTCATTGTGGTGCTTTTTCCCGCTCCATTCGGCCCGAGAAATCCCACAATCTCGCCTTTTTTAATTTCAAAAGAAAGGCCGTTGACCGCTTTGATCAGATCAAAAGATTTATGCAAATTGGAAACTCTAACCATTGTATCGGACATAAATTTTGTCAACTAAAAATCCCGCTCGTAAATATAGCAAGGATTGTCATGCCTAATTATACTGCAAATGAAAAAAATCTGTCAAGTTTACTCTCCGAAAATAAAACTTTCGTCAATTTTGTCGTATTCAAAAATTTCATTTTCATTGAAAAATCGGTTGATTTCCGCTTCGGCGGCTTCCGGAGAATCGGACGCATGCACGATATTGGTGGCGACACCCATTGAAAGATCGCCGCGGATTGAGCCGGCATCAGCCTCATGGCCTTTTGTCGGCCCGACAATAATACGGATCGCTTTTATGGCGTTGACGCCCTGCAAAGCCATTATCACACAAGGCGCGCTTTTCATAAATTTTTTAAGATCAGCGAAAAACGGCTTATCCTTGTGATGAGAATAGTGATCCTCAAGCAATACATCAGTCAATTGAGTCATTTTCATTCCTACAATCTTTAGCCCTTTTCTCTCAAATCGACCCACTACCTCGCCCACCAGATTTCTCTGCAAGCAATCGGGCTTCATAATGATAAGCGTTCGTTCCTTCTTTTGCATAATATTCATGGATTAAAGTAATATTTTAATGCTAAGTATACGCAAAGTCCGAAATTATGTCAACTATTCGCCTCTTTGGGCATCGCCCTTGTAAAATTGTCAAAATAATAATAAAATAGTGAAAGGCGAAAATTCAAGCGGGTATAGTATATCGGTATTATGCGGCCTTCCCAAGGCTGAGAGAGGGGTTCGACTCCCCTTACCCGCTCATTTTGAAACAAAATGAGCGAGGCTCGCCTGTCTCGCCGAGACAAATCGAGGCCGGGCCGACAGGCGGCCCGCTTTTGCCACCTTAGCTCAGCTGGTAGAGCAATGCTTTCGTAAAGCAGAGGTCCCGAGTTCGATCCTCGGAGGTGGCTCCAATAAAACTTTCGCAAAATTCACGCGAAAGTTTTTTTGTTTTCTTTTTGATACTTTCTCACAACAAACCCGACCAATATTATCATCGCCAAAATCGCGCCGAGCAATAAAAGCAATTTATCTTTTCCCCGCAAAATTATGGCTAATCCTCCGAAAAGCGCCGATAGAGAAAGAAAGATGCCGACCGATTGAGGGACGGTGAATCCCGCATCCAAAAGGCGGAAATGAAGATGCTTGCGATCGGCCTGAAAAATTGATCTTTTTTCTATGAAAAGCCGGCGGCCGATTACCCATAAAACATCAAGAATCGGTATGCCCATTACCAAAAGCGCCGTGGCGATTTTTCCGCCGGAAATTATTGACAATACGCCAAGCATAAATCCGATCAGAAGACTCCCCCCTTCTCCTAAAAATATTTTAGCCGGATGCCAATTCCAAATCAAGAAACCAAAACACGCGCCGGCCAAAGCCAATGATAAAATCGCAGTGTGCGATTGGTTTACTTCCGGCAAAAGGCTGATGCCGAAAACGACAAAGGACGCCACCACGCCGATACCGGAGACCAATCCGTCCAGCCCGTCTAGAAATTTGGTCGTATAAGCCATTCCTAAAAGCCAAAGGATCGTGAATAGATCGGCGAAAACGGTTATTTGATACGCTATTCCGTTTATTGAAAAAATTGAAATATTCCATTGGTCAAGGCGCACGACGCCGCCAAAAGGATTGGTGATAAAATCAATGCCGATGCCCGAAGCGACAATTGCCAAGCCGGCTAAAAAAGGAAAAATCCATTGAAATTTCGCCGGCAGATTGAATTTATCGTCAATCGATCCGCCGATCATAATCAATGCGCCGGCCAAAAGAATACCTATAAAATATTTTTGCGGAAAATCCGATAAAAAATTGGTATTGAAACTTTGCCAAACAACGATAAAAAATCCGAAAAAAATAGCCCATCCTCCCAAAAGCGGAATTGGTTTTTTATGAATCTTCCGCTCGCCGGACGGAATGTCAATGAAATTGAAACGCAAAGCAAAACGGCGGACAAAATAAACCGCTCCGCCGCTTACTAATGCTGAAACGGCAAACGCCGCAATCAGTACTTCGGAAAACTGCATACACTATAAATTTTTTCTCGAAATAAATGTTTCCAAAAACAAAGCCGCGGCATTGCTGTGCATTCTTGTTTCTTTGCCAAAGCCATTGACCGCCAATTTGGCCGCTCCTTGCGATGTAAGCCGCTCGTCTTCTTCGCGCACCGGTATTTTCACGCCGGCTGTCAATTTTCTCGCGAAATCAAGCGTTTCTTTCGTCTGGGCGCTTTTTTGGGAATTAAGGGAATACGGCATGCCGATCACCAATTCGTCTATTTTTTCGCCTTTAATGATATCGTTCAATTGGGCAAGCAGTTTTTCCTCTCCCTTATTTTCAATCGCTTCCATAGGAATTACGACATTGACGCGCGTATCGGCAATGGCCAGACCCACCCAGCGTTTTCCATAGTCAATGCCCAAATAGCGCATAATTTTATCTTGTTAAAATCTCACAGCCCTTATCGGTCAAAATAATCGTATCTTCAAAATGCGCGGCCGGACTGCCATCCGCTGAAACAATTGTCCAACCGTCAGACAGCGTTTTCACTTTCCAATCTCCGGCTATGACCATCGGTTCGATGGCCAGAGTCACTCCTTCGTACAAATCCACTTCGGGAAATTTCTTTGATGTAAAATTAGGTACGCGCGGATCTTCGTGTAATTCTTTGCCGATACCATGACCGGAAAGATCCCGAACTATTGAAAATTTATTTTCCTCGACATATTCCTGTATGGCGCGCGAAATATCGGAAATTTTTCGCCCTTGCCAATTCCGGCAAACTTCCAGTCCGATCTCAAGCGCCCGGCGCGTCACATCAATCAATTTTAAAGCATTGTCCGGAATTTTTCCAACACCCGCCGTCACCGCTTTGTCCGTATAAAATCCTTTGTATTTCACGCCCAAATCAATGCCCACCACATCGCCGTTTTTTATAAGACGCTTATCGCTCGGTATCCCATGCACTACCTCGTCATTGATTGAAATGCAGGCCGATTTCGGATAACCTTTATATCCCAAAAAAGCCGGCAAAGCGCCCGCCTGTCTGATACAATCTTCCGCAATAGCATTCAGCTCTTCGGTGGAAATCCCGGGTAAAATTGAATCAGCGGCTTTCCGTATCGCTTCATTCAGAATCAATCCTCCCTCCCGCATTGCGGCCAATTTTTCCGAATAATCAATACTCATATCAATTCTTCTTTTTTTAAATCGCGAAAAATTTGTTTTTGAACGAATAGTATAGGTTTTTCTCCGTCATAGGAATGAAAAATTCCCATTTTTTTATACCGCGCGATCAAAGGCTTGGTCTGGGTTTGAAAAATCTGAAGCCGGCGCTTGATTGCCGCCGATTTGTCGTCCTCCCTCTGGACTAATTCATTTCCGCACTTATCGCAAATTTCGCTTTTTTTGGGCGGCCGATTTATCAGATGGTAAATCGCCTTGCAATTCCCGCACTCCCGCCGCTTGGAGATTCTTTGAATAATAATCGGCATTCTGGCGCCCAAAAATATCACAAAATTAGGCATAGCGATTTTTTCCAGACATTCCGCTTGCTCAATATTTCTCGGATAACCGTCAACCAAATATCCTTTTTTTGCATCCGGTTTCTTCAGCTCTTTGGTCATTATCCCGTTAGTGATTTCATTGGGCATCAGATTGCCTTTATTGATTATCCGCGCGGCCATTGCGCCGAGCTTGGTTTTTCGCCTGATGTTTTCCCGATAAATTTCACCGGTCGCAATTTTCGGCACGCTTAATTTTTTAGCGATCAATTCAGCCTGCGTCCCCTTTCCCGACCCTTGCGGGCCCATAATGATGATCTTTGGGTAAATTTTAATTCTATTTTTTATCATAAGTTTTTTTATTATACATTAAAAAAATCCGAAAATAAAGCCCCTAAATTATTAACCATTGGTTCTTAATAATTAACAAAGTCCGCCTTCGGCGGACTTAAAAGTCAGTGGTTAACAGCTATCGGTTATAGTTTTCAATACGATTCGTAGCTTCTCATTGCCATTTGCGCTTTGACTTGCTCTTTTACTTCAAGCGCCACGCTCACCGCGATGAGAAGACTTGTGCCGCCGATCGCGAGACTCCCCAACCCGCCGTTGCCGAAAAGATTTTGCGTGACATACGGCAAAATGGCGATAACGCCGAGAAAAACCGCGCCGGCCAAAATTATCCGATTGATCGTGTAATTAAGATACTCGGCCGTCTGATGCCCCGGCCTGATCCCGGGAACAAAGCCGCCCTGTTTTTGCAAATTTTCCGCGATTTGATTCGGATGAAAAATAACCGCCGTATAAAAATATGTAAACACAAAAACCAAAAGAAAATAAAATATAAGATAAAAAGCGCCGCCGGTATTGAAAATTTTATTAATGAAAGAGGCCGTACTCGCCAGCCATTGACTCGGAGAATTAAGAAAAAATTGAGCGATCAATTGCGGCATTACCACGATTGATACCGCAAAAATTATGGGAATCACGCCGCCCAGATTGACGCGCAAAGGCAAATAAGTATCCACCCCGCCGTATTGCTTCATTCCGCGAATGCGCCTGGCAAAAGAAATCGGCACCTGCCGCTGGCCTTCAGTGATAAACACGACACCCACTATGGTAATAAGAGCGATGGCGATAAATATAATCGTATTAAATATTTGAGTTGATTCAAGAGTCGCGGCGGTCTGGGCAAAAGTGGAGGGCAGGTCAGCCAAAATTCCCGCGAATATCAAAAGGGAGACGCCATTGCCTAATTTTTTTTCCGTCATCAGTTCACCGATCCAAATAAGAAGCATAGTACCGGCCGTTACCATCAGAAGAATTATAGTAAAGTCAAAAATACCAAGATTGGGCAGAACATCGGGGCTGGAGCGGCGGATAAGGGTAATGAAACCGTAGCCCTGAATAACAGCCAATGGCACGCTCAACCATCGTGTATACATATTGATTTTCCTCTGGCCGGCTTCGCCTTCCTTGGCCAGCGCTTCCAGAGAAGGTACGATCATCTGCAAAAGCTGCAAAATGATTGAAGCGGTGATGTAAGGAGCGACGCCAAGCATCACTATGGAAAATTGGTCCAAAGAACCGCCGGAAAACACGTTAAGCAATCCGAATAATTGGTTGCTTTCAAAAAATTTTCGCAAGCTCGCCAAATCAACTCCGGGCAAAGGCACATGGGCGGCCAATCGGAAAATAAAAAGCATTGCCAAAATGAACAGAATTTTATTTCTCAATTCCTTAGTTTTCCAAATCCCGCGAATCACTTCAAAGACCTTATTCATAAATTATCGTTGTTTGGAAATGGGAATAATGACGGCTTTGCCGCCCAATTCCGTAATTGCCTTGCGAGCTGAAATTGAAAAATCATGCGCCCGCACTTCGAGCTTTTTGGTCAGCTTTCCTTTTCCCAAAATTTTAACGCCGTTGGATCCTGAAGAAAGCCGCTTTTTCATCATTATAAGCCGCGGCGTAGCCACCTCTCCGTCTTTGAACATTTTTTCAAGATCGGTAAGATTGATAGCGCTCATTGGCATTCCCAATCCGCGAAAACCGCCAAGCTTCGGAGTTTGCGCAAGCAGAAATTTCATTCCCAGCCTTTTTAATCCCTTTGTTCCGCCGGTGCGCGCTTTTTGCCCCTTCACTCCTCTAGTGGAATAAGTGCCGCGCCCGCTGGCATTTCCGCGGCCCACGGTTATTTTCTTTTTCCGCGATCCGAATTTTGGCCTTAATGTGTGTAAATTAAGCATATTATAATTATTTTCTGGCAATTTCCCGCAAAGCGCGCGATTTTTCTTTTGATCGGAGGCTTGATAGCGCTCTGATTGCGGCTTGCGCGTTATTTATTTTATTGTTCGTTCCCAGAATTTTTGCCGCCACATTCTGCACTCCGGCCAATTCCAAAACGGCTCGGATGGGGCCGCCGGCGACAATGCCGGTCCCGCGGCTGGCCGGCTTCAAAATCAATTTCGCGGCGCCGGTTTTTTGATAAACCTCATGCGGAATGGTGCCTTCCACCAAACTCACCGAAATCATTGTTTTTTCGGCCGTTCTCGTGGCTTTGCCCACCGCGTCCGCGACATCCAATCCTTTTCTTACGCCCATGCCGATTTTTCCGTTTCTGTTTCCCGCGATCACGCAAGCGCGAAAACGCATCCTTTTTCCGCCCGCCACCACGCGCGTGACCCTGGCCACATCAAGCACTTTATTGTCAAATTCTTTCTTTTCCCGCTCTTCCCTTTTATCGCTTTGGTTGGTTCTTTTTCTTGGTAATGCCATATTTGTTTAATATTTCAATATTCCGATATTTCGAAATATCAATTATTTAAAATTTTAATCCTTGCCCGCGCAATGCTTCAGCGAATTCTTTAATGCGGCCGTGGAATTTTCCTTCTCCGCGGTCAAAAACCAATTTTGTGATCCCCGCTTTCGCGCATTTTTCCGCCAAAAGCTTGCCTAAAATTCCGGATTTTTCAGTCTTTGTCCCTTTGGTTTTCGCTTCTTTTTCCGAGACCGCCAATATTGTAATTCCTGCCGCATCGTCAATCACCTGCGCCCAAATGAATTTATTTGAGCGAAATACGGAAAGACGCGGTATTTCCGCCGTTCCCGTTATTTTAGCGCGCACCCGGGCGGCCCGGCGAACCTTTTTGACGCGAATGTATTTTCTGGTTTCTTTATTCATATTATATAAATCTGATTATTTGCCTCCGGCCGCTTTAGCCGCTTTTCCGGCCTTGCGCCTGATTGTTTCGCCTTGATATTTAATTCCTTTTCCTTTGTACGGCTCCGGCTTTTTAAGCAATTTGACGGTCGCGGCAAATTGTCCGACTTGCTCTTTGTCAATCCCCGAAACGGTAATTAAATTTTTTTCAACTGCGGCTGAAATATTCTTCGGAAATTCCAATTCCACCGGATGAGAAAAACCGAGAGACAAAACAAGCTTATTGCCCTGAACTTGCGCCTTGAATCCGATGCCGGCAATCTCCAATTTCTTGGAAAAACCCTCGGTCACTCCGGTGATCATATTGGAAATCAGCACGCGAGACAATCCCCACAAGCCGCGATCAAATCCTTCTTCCGGACTTTTCACGGACACGGAAATTTCCTGGCCGTTTAAGGCTAAAATCGCGTTCGGATGAAAAACCCTTTCCGATTCTCCTTTCGGACCCTTGACATGCACTTTCTGCCCGTCAATTTTCACGGTAACACTGCTTGGTATTATTATCAATTGTTTGCCTACTCTGCTCATAATATAAATCCAAAAATTTTAATATTATTCTACCAAACCTCGCAAATCAATTCACCGCCAATTTTGCGCTTGCGCGCTTCGCGATCAGTCATCAATCCGGATGATGTGGAAATAATCGCTATCCCGTGCATATTGGCGACATATGGAATTTTGTCTTTTGTCGCGTAAACTTTCTGGCCCGGTTTGGACACGCGGCGCAAATCCCTGATCGGCGATTCTTGATTCTCATCATAAACCACGCGCACGATAAAATGCCGCGGATCGCGATCCGGCCGCTCCACGCTGCCGATAAAACCCTCGTTTTTCAAAATCTTGGCAATCTGATATTTGATATTGGAAAAAGGAATGCGAACAACGGTTTTGCGCACTCGCAAAATATTCCTAATTCTTGTTAACATGTCAGCGATTGGATCAGTCATACATTGAGTTCAAAATTTAAAATTCAAATTTCAAAAATTATTTTTTTAACTTTTGTCTACCAGCTTGATTTTGTGATACCGGGTATTTCGCCCTTTCCGGCCAATTCCCGAAAACAAATGCGGCACAAATTAAACTTTCTCATAAACCCGTGGCGCCGGCCGCAACGCCAACAGCGATTCACCTTGCGCGTGGAAAATTTTGCCGGTTTTTGCGATTTTGCTTTTTGTGCTTCAGTAGCCATAAGATAAATTCAAAGTTCAAAATACAAAATTCAAAGTTTTTCTTGATGATAAATTATAAATTTCACAAATTTCAATAACTTTGCACTTTTAACTTTTAATTTTTAATTCTCGCGAAATGGGAATCCCAATTTTTTAAGCAATAATAATCCTTCTTTGGCGTTTTTGGCCGAGGTGGTTATCGTCACTTCAAGGCCGTGAAACAATTGCACGCTGTCGGACGATACTTCCGGAAAAACGATCTGCTCTTTGAAACCGATGGAATAATTTCCCTGCCGATCAAATCGCTTTGGATCCAATCCCCGGAAATCGCGGACGCGAGCCAAAGTCACATTCACCAATTTATCTACAAATTCGTACATTCTATTACCCCGCAAAGTCGCTTTCCAGCCGATCGCCGATCCTTCCCTTACTTTAAAACTGGCCACGGATTTTTTCGCCAGCGTCTTTACCGGCCTTTGTCCGGTGATTTTTTCAAGCGTTTTGCCGGCCGTTTCCACCACATCGGTTTGTTTGGCGATTTTTCCCGTACCGACATTTACCGTGACTTTGATAAGCTTGGGGCAAGCCAAAATATTAGCCAAGCCCAGTTCTTTTTTTAAAAACGGTGCCACTTCATCGTTGTATTTCTTGCGAAGTCTGGATATTTTAGTTTCGTGAATTTTATTAGTCATATCATTATTCAAAAGTTGCCGAACATTTTTTGCATTTTCTCAATTTTTTTTCTCCGACCAAATCATAACCGACGCGCGTCTGTTTGCCGCATTTCGG
>SCPX01000017.1 GCA_004298615.1 Patescibacteria group bacterium
AAAAATAAGGCATGACAATTGCCCCGATAGGGGCATATCTCAACGAGATTTAATCTCAAAAAACGTTTTTGTTAGGGATTGGAATGCCGATTTTTAATTGAAATGTCTTGTTTTGTTTGATTTATCAAAAATGGATGCATATTATGGAAGAAATGAACAGAATGTTTCTGGAAAGAATGAGCTTATATTTGCGTTCCATGAAGATAATACCACTAATTTGACAAAGTCAAGTTAATTGTGATCCAATAAAAAACCTAAAGATTATAGTTGAAAAAAATAGATATCCCACAATAGAGGATTTAATTGGTACGCAAAAAAATCCGAGTACATGGAATTATGAAATTCCAAAAAACGTCAAAGGCTTAAAGATTGACACCACAGTCACGATTCTTATATCCGACGACTATGATGGTACCCGTCCCCTAGCAAAAATTGGATTTGATGAGGGAATACCTCAATACGGAGTTAGATATAGTGTTCCGATTCAACGTCCGGGTGTTCTAGACAATGATTCTGGAAGAAATATTATCCACGGTTATACAGAATTGGACAAATTGGTAAAAGAGATAGATCCCATAATAAGTAAAAATAACGGATTCTCAATTAGAGAAATTTTTAGAAATTTACCCAAAGAATACGAAGATATAAAAAATGCGTTTGCTGGCTAATACGGGACTACAAACAACCCATTTCTCTTCCTTTCTTCCTTTCTGGCGAGTAAAGAAACTCGCCTTTTATTTATCCATTGTTTTGATAAAAAAAGCATTGCTCTGATATAATTCAAAAGATATAATATTCCTCGAACAATAACGAATATGCATGTCGTTATAAACTTAACTTCCGAAACTCATAACTCATTGTAGTACTAACTTTTTAATGTTATCAACAGATTTATCAAGTTCGAGTGCATCAATAATGCTTTTCTGAAGATCCGAATTTCCGACAATATTGTATTCATATGTGCCCTTTTTAGCATCGCATTTCACGACCAGCCTGATTTTTGGGATCTCGGATATAAGTTCCTCATCAGTGACATTTATTCTTTTTTCGCTCAGCAGTTCCCTTATGAATGCAATAATATAATAGCCGAGAAAACTCAGAAAAACATCAATCTTGACCCTTTGCGAGATCCGCCTTCTTAACGGCCTCAGACTAGCATATTGCTTTGAGAATCTAAATATCTTCTCGATAATATATTTTTCAAAATATTCCGCAAGAATCATATCCGGTGAATTGTCAAGAGTCGTTATTAATGCTGATTTGCCCGCTTTTTTCTTTGCTCGTCGGACATTAGCCTGATCCACCTCAAAAATCCAGTTGCCATCTTTCTCAATCATTTTGACGAAAGGGCTACCGATTTTCTCAATCTGGTGAATCATGGATTTATTGATGCTGTTCACATGGTTCCTGTACTCGTCCCCTGCTTGCTCTATTTTTCGCGTCATAATCTCTATTTGGTCTGCAGCCATGTCAACATTATATGCAATGATTACCCTACGACGCTTACCGTATATTGTTTTATTCATATCCATGACATGAATCGAGCAACCTTTTTTTGTGTGGAAAACAACACCATTTTTGACGATTTTCTTTTTGCTTACATTCATCAGAAGTTCGTCAATGATCTTAAGAACAGAACTTGCCCCCAAAATATAATCATACTTATTTGCATCCAGCAC
>SCPX01000004.1 GCA_004298615.1 Patescibacteria group bacterium
CGCTTTGCGGATTATATGAAGCCATTTCAGCCGAATAATCTGGCGGGACCGAGATTCTTTCGTTTGATCCTAAAAGATAAAAATCTCCGGGCACGAGAATCAATTCTTCATCGGCCGGTTTTTTGATTTGATCCCAGAATTTTTCCGGATCGTAAAAATTTTTCTTGGTCAGGTTAATCACTTCGCCGGCATTGTGTTTGGCGCGAAAACCGACTACTTCCCGATTTTTCAAATCCGCGGTCAAAAAAAGCGCGTTGTCATTGATGATCGGTTTGGCGATTTTTTGTCCGGCAATGTCAAAAACCAATCCTTCCATTTCGTGCGCGGTTTTCAATTCGTCATTGGAACAAAAAAAAGCGTTGCTTTTCCTGAATCTGATTTGATTAAGAGCGATACCGGGCGCCGCCGCCACCATAAAAGTCAGAGGAATCACTTCAAGAAAAAGCCCGCCCTCGTACATTTCCGGCACCGTATCAAACTGCGGATTGCCGTCGGTCAAGAGACGGACAAAAACATCCACGCGGCCGATTGAGCTTTTCGGATTGCTGAAAGCTTGGAATCCGACCGGAATTTTCAAACTTTCCTGAAGCGGAATAACATAACAAGCGTTCGGTTCCAAAATTGATCCGGAGACGAGCTCAAAATCGTAAAGAGTCTTCGCCTTGAGAATATCAACGATTTTTTCGCCCGGCTTTGGCAAGAAACTCGACGTCACGCGATACACGCGATTTCCCAAAGTACAATCAATGCTGGCCGGTTGAATCTGCCCGTCCAAAAACGGCCCGTTTTTATTAATAAACCCGTCTTCAATCCATTTTTGAATGCCTTGGTAGGGAAGAGTCATACGCCCACTTTAACGCCCGGGCCCATTGTAGATTTCATCGTAATACTTTGAATGTATGTCCCTTTGGCGGAATTGGGCTTGGCTTTGCGGATCGTTTGAATAAAAATATTGGCGTTTTCCGCTAATTTCTCCTTATCCCAAGAAGCCTTGCCGATCATCTGGTGGATATTTCCAGAATCATCGTTGCGAAAAACCACCTTGCCTTTCAGCAATTCCTGCATTGTTTTTTTTATGTTGGTTGTGATGGTTTCGTTGCGCGGATTGGGCATCAGGCCTTTTTGCCCTAGAGTCTTGGCGATTGGCGCCAATTTATTCATCATGTTCGGGGTCGCCACCGCAATGTCAAAAAAGCAATTTCCCGTTTCTTTTATATCTTTGATGATTTCATCTCCGCCGGCGATGGAAGCGCCTTCTTGCAAGGCGGTATTAACATCGTCTCCTTCGGCAAAAACCGCGATGCGCAATTTCTTTCCCGTGCCGTGCGGCAAGACGCATGTACCACGCACGATTTGATCCGCTTGCTTCGGCTCAATGCCGAGCTTCATATGAATTTCCACGGACGAATCGAATTTGGTTTTGGCGGTTTGTTTTATTAGATCAACCGCTTCCGCCACGGAATAAATCTTTCCTAGACCGATAATCTTTACCGCATTATTATAATTCTTTGATAATTTTGGCATAATGTCCTTTCGTGGTACGAACCCGTCACTCCTAAAACAGAGATCAGGTCCCACAATTAATAATATTTAAAAATCTACTCACTACAAACTACTAACTAATTTTTTCGTGTTCTTTTTCCGCCATCTTTTCCTTTCTTTCACGGCTGATTAGAAGCCAATGATACCAAAAAACCGGAATGCTTACCAAAAGCATTGAAAGAGCGCGCACCGCTTCCAATTGGCGCTGGCCGTTCGTATTAGTTGAATTATTTTTCCATTGCTCATAATCCGAAAGCCATTGTTCGGCCTGTTTTTTCTGCTCATCGCTGAATCCGCATTTTTCTTTACAGTCAATCACGGTCTGTGCGCCGGTTTTTTCATCAATTCTTCCCGGATAGAATGAGCCGGGCATCCCCTTCATTTGCGCTTCTTCCACTTTCCCGGCTTCCGGAAATACCCAGACTTTGAGCGCCAAATTAATAAGCTGAGACGCGGAAAAAATCATCAGCATCAAAGTGACGAGCGAAACCACATACAAATAAATCGTCCTGACCCAAGCGTATTTCATATTAATCTTTTATCGTGAGACCCATATTTCGGGCTGTGCCTTCCACCATTCTCATTGCCGATTCAACATTTTCCGTATTTAAATCCGGAAGTTTTCTTTCCGCGATTTCCCGCACCTGCTGGCGCGTGACCGATCCCACTTTGGTTTTCAATGACGAACCGGAGCCTTTTTCAACCTTAGCCGCCTTTTTCAGCATATTGGGAACGGGCGGAAGCTTTGTCCTAAAAGAATAAGTGCGATCGTCAAATACGGTGATTTCGACAGGAATTATGTCGTCACCCATCTGGCGAGTGGCTTCATTGAATTTTCCGCAAAAATCCTGAATGTTTAATCCGTGCTGTCCCAAGGCCGGACCCACCGGAGGAGCCGGATTGGCCTTGCCAGCCGGAATTTGCAATTTAATCATTGTTTTTATTTTCTTGGCCATAAATTATATTTTTTTAATTTGTAAAAAGTCCAATTCCACGGGCGTTTCCCGTCCGAACATTGAAACCAGCACCTTGATCTTGCCGCGCGCTTCGTCCACTTCGGAAACTTTGCCTTCAAATTCTTTGAACGGCCCGTCCGTGATTCTGACCGGCGCGTTGACTTCAATATCCACTTTGTATTTCGGCTCTTCAATGCCCATTCTCTTTTGAAGCGATTTGACCTCTTCGTCCGAAATCGGAGTAGGTGTCGTGCCGGAACCGATAAAACCGGTGACATTCGGGGTATTTCTCACCATATACCAGGAATCGTCCGTCACCGTCATCTCCACCAATACATAGCCGGGGAAAATTTTTTCTTCAATCACTTTTCTCTTACCGGCTTTTATTTTAATTCTTTTTTCCGTGGGCACCAAAACATTGAAAATTTTATCTTCCATTCCCATCGATTCAATGCGCTGATGCAAATTTCTCGCCACATTGTCTTCGTATCCGGAATAGGTATGGATCACATACCAGCGCCGGCCTTGCTGTTGGGTTTGCCTTGCCATATTTATTTTTTAAATTTTATCAATTCCTGCAATCCGATATTGAGTAAATAATCCAATCCGCCCAAGAATAGCGTCAAGATCCCCGAAACAACCAAAACGATAATCGTGTCGCGAATCAATTGTTCTCTGGTCGGCCAAGTCACTTTTTTTATCTCCTCTTTGGAGGTTTTGAAATAGTCAATGATTTTTCGAATTAAGCCCATAAATTTTCCATTTTTTGGTCTTTAAAAAAGCCCCGGAGGGCTTCTAAAAATATGATATCATAAGGCAAAAATTCGGTCAAGGCCTTTTCGTTTTATTCCTCCCATCTTTTTACTTTCAGGGCTTTTTCGGCCGCTTCAATTTGCGCTTCTTGCTTGGAAGATCCTTTGCCTTCCACCACCAATTCGTTTCCCAAATACACGCCAATGGAAAATATTTTCGCGTGATCCGGGCCCTCCTCTTTGTGAACTTTGTAATTTGGCGTAACTCCGGCTTTTTCCTGCGCCATTTCTTGAAATCGGCTTTTCGGATCAAGATAAAGCTTGTGCTGAATAATGTAATCAATTTTGGTGAGAATCCTTTCTTTGATAAACCGCTCAACCGCGTCTTTGCCCTGATCCAGATAAATCGCGCCAATGACCGCCTCCAAAGCATTGGCCAAAATATATTGGCGGGCTTTGGAATGTTTGTCTTTTGATTCGCCTTTGGATAAATATAAAAAAGGTTCCAGACCGATTTCGCCGGCAATTTCCGAAAGCTTATTGGCATTGACCAGGCTCGCCCGAAAATTGGTCATATCCCCTTCCGGAGAATTCGGGTATTTGACGAATAAATATTCGGTCACCACCAATTCCAGCACCGCGTCGCCCAAAAATTCCAAGCGTTCATTGTGTCCCAAAGAAAATTTCGGGTTTTCATTTATGTAAGAGCGATGGACCAAGCTCTGACGCAAAAAATCTTTGTTATTAAATACCGCTCCGAGCTTTTTTTCCAGAGCCGACAAATCTTTTATCATACCAATCTATTTTTGAGAAATAATATTGACCGCCTCCTTCAGAATGAATTTGGTGTTTTCGTACCCGAAAATTTTAAGCGCTTCCTGGGACGCGTACCATTTGGCGTCTTTGATCGCCTCTTTCGCATCCACCGAAAGTTTTGTTTCCGATGTTTCCATTAGAAAATAATGGACTATTTTTTGAATGGTGGAATTTTTGCTTTTACTGCCCTTTTGAATCGTGTATTCGGCCACTCCGATTTTTTCTTTTAGAATAATGGCTTGCAGGCCGGTCTCCTCTTGCACTTCCCGCAAAGCCGCGTCTTCAATCGATTCATTTTCTTCCACATGCCCCTTGGGCAATGTCCATTGATTGTAAGGATCAAGGATGAGCAAGACTAAGGGCTCGCCGCGATCGTAACGCACCACTACTCCGCCGGCGCAAATTTCCACCGGAATTTTCTGCTCTCCCGCTTCTTCCATTTTTTTAAAAATGGAACCGAGGACGCCGTTGATGAATTTTCCCGAAGACTCTCCGCCGAAAGTTTTAGCCAATTCTATGGCTTCATTGATCGCCACTTTGGGAGGAATATCGGACGCTATTTTAAGCTCGTAAATCCCCAATCGCAAAATATTGCGATCCACGGTCGTGATCTGTTCCAGCGGCCATTCGGGCGCGTAAACTTTTATGATTTCGTCAACTTCCTTTTTATTTTCCACAACGCCCAAAACCAGCTTTTTGGTAAAGCCGTTGTCGCTGAATTCCGGTGCAAACTCTTTGAGGTTTTTTTCAACCAATTCGGCGATCTCCGGATTTTTCAATCCGCGAAAATCCCACTCGTAAAGAGTCTGCATGGCGATGGTCCTGGCAAGATGGCGATTGGCCATGTAAACAACAAATTATATGTTCTTCTTTTGTTCGTAGCGCGTTTCGCGCCGTTTTTTTCGCTCCGTCAAGCTCTCCACTTTTATCACCTGCCGCCCATTGTACTTTCCGCAATAAGGGCAGACTTTATGCGGCAATATTTTTTTCTTGCAATCAGGGCAAGCGGTCAAAGCGATGGCCTTCAGCGCAAAATGGCTGGCGCGCTCTTTTTTTGATTGTTTGGTGCGTCGTTTGGAAGGTAAACCCATATATTGATAAATCCCAATTTCCAAATCCCAATTTCCAAATCGTCCCGTAAGCCGGAACTTATTGCTGGCATCTGGCTTTCTGATTTTAATTTAATTTATTAATTTACTAAGATTTTACACTAATTCATTATTATTTGCAAGTTTTACACCAGAGTGACCGACGCGACCGTGTCTTTATCTTCGGAAAAGCGCATCAGTCGGACGCCTTGAGTGGCGCGGCCGATGGTGGGAACGGTCTTGAACGGCAGACGGATTACCTGGCCTTTTTTGGACATAATCACCAAATCGTTCACCCCAATTTTTCCCGAAACCAGCGACAAAGCGACGATCGGTCCGGTCTTATCGGTGATTTTGGCCACTTTTATTCCGGAACCGCCTCGCCCCTGCAAGCGGTATTCTTTCAGGGCTGTCCTTTTGCCAAATCCATTGGCCATTACCACCAATATTTCGTCCACTTCCCTTTCTTTTGACACTATGTCCATTCCGCGAATTTCATCGCGGCCTTTCAATCGCATTCCGCGCACGCCGCTGGCCGTCCGGCCCATCGGACGCACCACTTTTTCTTTGAACCTGATGGCTTGACCGCTCCCGGACACCAAAACCGCCTCATCATCTCCGGTGGTTGGCTTCACCCACATTAATTCATCACTGCCTTTTAATTTAATGGCGATAATGCCGGATCGTCTGACGCTCTCAAAATCCTTGATGTCCACTTTTTTAATTACGGCCTGGCGAGTCACCATCATTAAGAAGTTGTATCCCTTCAGATCGCCGAGCGGCAAAATGCTTGACACTTTTTCTTCGCCGGCCAAATTCAAGAAATTGACAATGGCTTGTCCTTTGGCCGTGCGGCTGGCTTGCGGCACATCATAGGCCTTGAGCTGGAATACCCGGCCCTTGGTCGTGAAAAACAAAAGATTGGCGTGCGTGGTGGTGGTAAATAAATGTTCCACTTCGTCTTCTTCTTTTGTCGTCAGGCCGACCACGCCTTTGCCGCCGCGGCTTTGCGTCTTAAAGCTGTCCGGCGGTATTCTTTTGATATAACCGTCTCCCGTGATCATTATTACGGCCGATTCGTTGGGGATCAGATCTTCTTGCGTGAATTCTCCGATTTTTCCGGCCACCACTTCGGTGCGCCGCTCGTCCGCGTACGCTTCCTTAATTTCCAAAAGGTCGCTTTTGATGACGGAATAAACTTTTTTGCGCGAGGCCAATAAAGCTTCCAAATCTTTGATGAGCTTTTGTTTTTCTTCCAATTCCTGCTCCACGCGCAAACGATCCAGATTGGTCAGCTGGTGCAGGCGCATATCCAAAATGGCGTTGGCCTGCGGTTCTGATAATTTGAATTTCTTAATCAAATTTACGCGCGCTTCATCCCGATCCTGCGATTTTTTTATAATTTTAATAATTTCGTCCAAATGCACCAGAGCGATTTTCAAACCCTTCAAAATATGTTCGCGGTCCCGGGCTTTTTCCAATTCGTATTGCGCGCGCCTTTTTATCACTTCTTCGCGGTGCTTCAAATACTCTTCCAAGACCATTTTGAGCGTCAAAACGCGCGGCTGGATTCCATCCACCAGCGCCAGCATATTGACATGAAAAGTCTGCTGCAGACTGGTGATCGCGAACAGGCGATTCAAGACTTTTCTGGGATAGGCTTCGCGTTTCAATTCAATCATCACCCTGATTCCATCTTTGTCCGATTCATCGCGCAAATCTTTGATTCCTTCAATTTTTTTATCTTTGACCAATTCCGCGATGTGGGTGAGAAGGTCGGATTTATTCACCTGAAAAGGCAATTCTGTCACGATTATTTTTGAATGCCCCTTGTCTTCAATGATTTCCGCGCGCGCCCGTATAACGATTCCGCCCTTACCGGTCGCGTACACTTGCCGGATATCGTCCGCATTGAATATCTGTCCGCCGGTCGGAAAATCCGGCCCCTTGATGAATTCCATCAATTCTTCAATGGACGATTCAGGCTGATCAATGAGCTTTAGCAAAGCGCCGACTATTTCTCCGAGATTGTGCGGCGGAATATTGGTGGCCATGCCGACCGCGATGCCGCTCGTGCCGTTTAAAATCAAATTCGGAAGCTTGGCCGGCAAGACTTTCGGCTCTTCATGCACGCCGTCGTAATTAGGCGCGAAATCAACGGTTTTCTTTTCAATGTCCGAAAGCAATTCTTCGGCTATTTTGGCCAATTTGCTTTCCGTATAACGCATGGCGGCCGCGCCATCTCCGTCCACGGAACCGAAATTTCCCTGCCCCCAGACCATCGGATAGCGCATATTGAAATCCTGCGCCATTCTTACCATGGCATCATACACGGCTACATCGCCGTGCGGGTGGTATTTGCCCAACACTTCTCCGACCACAGTGGCGGATTTTCTGAATTTGGCGCCGCTTTTCAAACCAATGCTCCACATAGCGTAAAGGATGCGGCGATGCACCGGCTTTAAGCCGTCGCGCGCGTCCGGCAAAGCCCTTTGTACGATCACCGACATGGCGTAATCCAAATACGCTTCGCTCATTTCCTTTTCCAGGATCTGTTTTTCAATTTTTCCGATTGGGTTTTGATTTTTTTCAGTCATAAGTTAAAAATTCTACTGGCTGACAGCCGCGTTTACATTCTCGCTTATTGGCAATAAATTTTGCTTATTAATATTGTCATTTGCGATGTTCGCGTTATTCTCCTCTCCAGCTATTTGTCCAGCATTATTATTCAAATTGATATTCGCCGATGCATTGGCATTTTCATTTCCGAATACATTTTGGCGCAATTGCTCCAATTGTCCGCCTTCTTTGACTGTCTTTGTCTGAAATTCTTCAAATGTTTTGCTCAAATTTTCCTGCAATTTATCCCAATCGCTTGAATCCGTGCGCCGGGCGGTCACCTGCCAACTGGTCGGCAAAAGCCAAACCCACACGCCCACCACCGCGATCATCACCACTATAACGCCGATCCACATCAATTTTTTTCTTTCTTCAATTGACAGATGGCTCAAATCGTCAATATATTTGGTTTCCGGTTTTTTTTCATCCAGCGCAATCGGCGCATCGCGTTTTTCCTCTTTTCTAACGGCAACACGCGCGTGATTTACCTTTTTTTTATGAGAAGCCGGAGTTTTGACGCCGTCCAAATGGGCCATAGTCAATTAGTTTAAAGTTTAAAATTCAAAGTTCAAAATTATCGATTAAAATTTAATTTTACCTTAACTTTTCATTTTAAATTTTTAACTTTGTACTTCCAGTACTACCACTTTCACTTCTTCCTGCGGTAATTCTTTGCGCGTGATTTTATATTTATCAACCGTTTCCGGATTTTTAATTCCAAATTCTTTGAGAAACTTTTCCAGCGGATCCAATTTCATCTTTAATCCTTTTATGTCGTACAAGCAGGGAATAATGATTCTCGGCTCTATTTCGCTGACAAATTTTACGGCATTTTTATAATCCAATCCATTGTCTCCGCCCACCGGAAGCAGCACTATGTCCGCCTCTTCAATCATTTCTATTTCCCCGTTTTCCAAAGGCTTGGATAATGCGCTGATATGGGCGATGGTCAAATCCTCCGCTTCTATGCGGAAAATTGATCCTTCGCCCTTGCCCGAAGGAATCGGATATCCGTAAACAAAAGTATTTTTTACCTCGTATTCGCCCGGCGTTGTGATGCAAAAAGGATCTCCGCCAACGCCCTTTAAATTCCTCGCCGCCGCGCCGTCTTTTGAACTGACGGCAATATCGGCCGCCAATTTTGACGGAATGGAAGGCTTTATGCCGACCGATTGATCATAAGGATCAACCACGATTGTGGAATCTTTGGTCTGAATGCGGAAACAAGATAATCCATGCCAAGAAATGATCATACAGAGTACTCGCGAATATGCGAATAAAAATAATATACAAATTATTGATTCGTATATTTGCGCTAATTCGTTTATTTGTGATTACTACATCATGATAACAAAAAAACCCTTTTCGCGCAAGGGTTCTAAAATAACATTTTATCACCCGATATCCAAATCCGTAATGTCTTCCAGCGCCGAGGCGGATCTTGGAGCCGACGAAGATTCCGGCGGGCTGGCCGGCGCTTCATCTAAGCCCTCAACATGAATAACTCCGCCGGGTAAATTTTCATTTTTGGAAATTTCCTGCCGATGAGTCAATTTTTCTCCGATAAAACCTTGAAGCTTTACCACCTGTTGGCCGCTTCGGGCGAGCTTCGCCTCGGGCGAGCCGCCCGATTTTTGGCCAGCCGGAGCATTTCCTCCGTCTTTTTGGCCGCTTTTACTTCCCTTTGACGAATTTTTTTCATCATTTTCTTCTTCTTTTACCGCGTGACCTACGAGTCCGCCCGATCTTCCTTCGGCTGCCATCCATCCCCCACCTCCGGATTTTACCGTAAGTTCGGCGGATTTTCCCCATGTTTTTCTGAATTTATTTTGTTCTTCTATAACTTGTCCTATTTTTCCTCCCAGCACCACTCCGCGCCATCGTTCTGCCTCCAATGTCTTCCGCCTTGCATCCCCTATATTTTTTACTTTTTGCTCTTTTTGAATCTGCTTTGCTTGTTTATCATTAATGGGCAAACTTTTTTTAACTCCTTGGTTTTGGGCCGCAACCGGCTTATTTGCTGCGGAATTTTTCTGTTCATTCTGCGCTGCTACCTTCGCCTGTCTATCGTCAATTCTCTGTTGTTTTTCCACTTCCCGGGTAAATTTTTCCGGTGATCCTGCCCACGAAGTTTTTAATACTCCTTTTTCGTCAATTTTTTCAAAGATTTTTTTTAATGTCCCTTGATCAATATTGCGATTATTTTTATCTCGCAACACATCTCCTACTCTTTTTGGACCAAAGTTTGATGATATTTTTGATTTATTAAAGGCGGTTTTAAGTCCTTGAGGAATACTGCCGGGACTGAGTTTTATACCAGTAGCTTTAACAAACATAGCCGTAACAGTTTTTGGTGAAAATTTTGGCATATTATTATTTAACTCTTCAACCGCGCCAGAGCGCCGTAGAGCCCCGCTAAATCGCCTAATTTTGATTTTTTAATCAATGGCGACTTTGGAAAAATCTTTAAAATTTTTGACAAATGAAATTTTACGCGCTCCACCGGAATGCCTATTTTCTTCATCATTGACCCGCCCAAAATTATTATATCCGGAGACCATAAAACAGCAACATTGTGCAATCCATACGCCAAATCCTTAGCAACATTATCCCAAATTTTTGCGTCAAAAATTTCAAAAGGTTTTTTGCCGTATTTTTTTTCAATAGCCGTTCCCGAAGCGATATTTTCCAGGGTGGTAAATTTTTTGTTCAAAAAAACAATCTGATGGCCCGGCTCAAAACCAAAGGCGTTCTTATCAATTTTTTCATCAACGATCCGCGCGCCGCCCACGCCCGTGCTGATTGTCAGATAAGCAACAATTTTTTTTCCTTTACCCGCGCCGTAAACTGCTTCGCCAAGACCGGCTAAGCCAGCGTCGTTTTCCAATAATACCGGCGCTCCAAATATTTTTTTTAATTCTTTTGCCAACGGCTTTTTGCTCCATCCTCGCAAATTCAG
>SCPX01000018.1 GCA_004298615.1 Patescibacteria group bacterium
CCCCTCTCAACAACTATTACGCCGATTGTTGACTTTATCATCGCTTTCGTCATTTTATTCCTGATGTTCATCTATTACCATCTATCCATTCATCTATATATTATTCTGCTCCCCCCCATTCTTTTAGCAATAACCCTTTTAACAGCTTCCGGCGTTGGAACATTCCTTTCCGCGATTAATATAAAATACCGAGACATTCGATACGCTCTGCCATTTTTTATCCAATTACTCCTTTTTGTCACGCCGGTTATTTATCCCGTATCTATGATCAGCTCAAAATACCATTGGCTATTGCTTTTAAATCCTATGACTGGCGTTATTGAAACGGCTAGAGCGAGCATACTTGGAACCAAACCAATCGATCCATCGCTACTTTTAATCTCTGCGACTTTTGCGGGGTTATTTTTCGTTTTTGGTATTTACTACTTTAGAAAAACCGAACGCATATTTGCCGATGTAGCTTAATTATTAAGTTATGAATAATCCTATCATTGAAATTCATAATCTATCAAAGAGTTATATAATTTCTCATCGTTTACCTTATGCAACATTTCGAGATACAGCGGCTGAGCTCATAAAGAAGCCTTTTCGCTTGTTATCAACTAGGAATGAGGTTGTTAAAAAAGAAGATTTCTGGGCGCTTAGAGATATTAATCTCTCTATAAATCAAGGAGAAAAAATAGGCATAGTAGGAAGAAACGGCGCTGGAAAATCAACGCTTCTTAAAATTTTATCGCAAATCACGCCTCCAACGAGTGGAAAAGTCCATCTGCGCGGACGAGTAGCCAGTCTATTGGAGGTGGGGACGGGCTTTCATCCGGAACTCACGGGCAGAGAAAATGTTTTTTTAAACGGTGCTATTCTAGGAATGAAGCAAAAGGAAATAATGCAAAAATTTGACGAAATTGTTGATTTTGCCGAAATTGAAAAATTCCTTGATACTCCGGTAAAGCGCTACTCAAGCGGAATGTATGTCCGACTTGCCTTTGCAGTTGCCGCACATCTGGAGCCGGAGATTCTCATTGTGGATGAAGTACTCGCCGTTGGCGACGCGCAGTTTCAAAAAAAATGCCTTGGGAAGATGGAAGAGGTTGGAAAACTAGGAAGAACGATTATCTTCGTCAGTCATAACATGGGGATCGTCAATCAGCTTTGCACGAAATCAATCCTTTTGGAAAGCGGTTGTCTTATCGAATACGCGGAAACATCTCATGTAATTAAAAGATATTTAACCGCAAGGGATCAAAATGCCAGCAAGGTCGTATTTGATAAAAAAACCATACGCAGAGGGGATGGCAGATGCACTTTTGATTGGGTGGAAATTCGCAATGAAGAGAATATTCCTCAAACTAAATTTTCAATAGGAGACAATCTTATGATAGTCTTTCAATTCAGCAAAAATAAGCCGATTCCATGGAACATACGAATGGGTGTCCAGTGTTTTTCGCCGGAAGGGATAGCCATTGCCAACATGGTTGATATCGATTCTCGATTTAATATCAATCAATTCAAAGATCATAATGAAGTGACGGTCAAGCTTCATGATATACGATTTTATCCCGGAACATACTCCTTTAGCATTGCTCTTGATAGTGAAAATAGCGAGTCAACCTATGATTACATAGAAAATGCCATTGCCTTTGAGGTTATTAATGGAGGGAAATTAGCGACCAGGGATCTTCCTCGAAGCACAGGCCTCTTACTATTAACGCCTGAGTGGGGAAGTCGAAAAAATGATAAAACCTAATGAGAGAAAGTATGGTGGATCGAAATACTGAAACCATTGATGTCGTTATCCCTGTCTATAATGGCGAAAAATATATTATCCAAGCAATAACATCAGTTGAGCGGCAGACATATCTTCCGAAAAAAATCATTGTTGTTGATGACGGATCAACAGACAAAACAAACCATTTCATTCACCATTTTCATGGCAAGATTCCTCTGGAATACATTCAAAAGAAAAATGAGGGGCCAAATTCCGCGCGAAATGCCGGAATCCAAAAATGTACAAGCCAATTTATCGCATTTTTGGACGCCGATGACGAATGGTACGCGGATAAGCTTGAGCGACAAGTAAAGATATTTCAAATTTCACGGTTTAAAAATCTAGGCGTTGTCTACTGCGCCTACAGCATTATTGACGAAAAAGGAGATCTGATCAACGACCAATTTATTATTCACAATCCATCAGCACGGGGTCATGTGTTCAAACAAATTCTTCCATTAAATACCATTACAGGCAGCGCCAGCGGGGTCTTGATTAAGAATGAGTGCTTTGAGCGAGTTGGTATGTTTGATGAGACACTGCGGATTGGCGAGGATTGGGATATGTGGTTACGAATCGCAAAAGAATACGAGTTTGATTATGTCAATAAAGCGCTAGTTAAAATTCGCCGCCACGATCGAAATGCGCAAAATAATGAGAGTTTCGTATTTCGGAATAAACTCATGTTCTACAATAAATGGGCGACCTCCCTTCCGGACGACATTGATGTCCCTCCATATTGGATAAAATCTCTGATAAACCTCATTTTCAACAGATTACCAAAAACTGACTTTATTAAACTCTTTCGATCATCCATTTCGTCTGAAGTTAAAAAAAAATTCCTTCACACGATTTCACACGAACTCAAATGGTACATATGCGTAAAAATAGCAATACTGCCTTTTATCCTAATTTCAAAAATTATTTATTTCCCTTTTAAAAAAACGTGTCAAAAGAACAAGATTAGCGCAAAAAGATAACAAAGTTTTATGCAAAAATATCTATTAGCGCCCTTTGATAAGTCCGACCTTCATAATAAAATTTTTAACGGTCCGTATGGAATTTTGCGGGATCTTTTTCGCGATATTGGCATCGCGCTTCAGACATACGATCAAGAAAAGATAGCAGATGCCGACAAAATACTCTTTTTTAATCATCACCCTTCCATTCTAAAAGAATGCGAGAATGGCCTTATTGATAAAAATAAGCTTGTTCTTTTTTTATTCGAACCCGAAGTGGTTTTTCCCAGTCAATACAAAAAATTTATTTGGTCTAGTTATGGAACAATTTTTACTTGCCGAGACGATATACTTGGAAAAGAAAAAACATTCCACAAGTTTCGCTACCCTCAAGGAGGAAAATTTCTTTCATCTTTGCCGTCATTTGCGAATCGGAAGTATGTTACATTAATTAATTCGAATTGGTACAGTTACCTTCCGAATGAAGTTTACTCTTTTCGCCGCAAAGCTATACGATACTTCGAAAATCATTCTGATGGTTTTGATTTGTTCGGCCACGGCTGGAATAATAACAGTATTTTAAGCCCGAAATACATTTTTAACGCTCTAAAATATAGTCGTCTGGGGCAATACGCCAAAGATGTTTATGAAGGCCTTCACCATTATCGAAGCTACCGAGGATCGGTTTCTGACAAGTACCAAACGCTGGCATGCTATCGTTTTGCCATCTGCTTTGAAAACGAAACGAATACCAAAGGATACATCACGGAAAAAATATTTGACTGCTTCTTTTCCGGAACAATACCCATATATCTTGGGGCTCAAAATATCAGCGAATACATTCCCAAGAAATGCTATATTGACATGACTCAATTTACGAATTTTGCCGATCTTGATTGCATGCTGAAACAGATGCCTGAAGAGACTTTTGCTTCGTACCAGCGGGCGGGACAGGACTTTATTCGAAGCGACTCGTTTGCAGAATGGAGGCCAGAAAATATTTTCCAAAAAATCGTTAAAATTCTCAAATGATATGAGTAATCCGCAGATCAGCGTTGTCATGAGTGTCTTTAATTCGGAAAAATACCTCCGTGAAAGCATTGGGAGTATTCTTGTACAAAGCTTTAACGACTTTGAATTTCTCATTGTTGATGATTTTTCAACCGATAAAAGCTTTTCCATTGCCAAAGAATTTGCTCAAGAAGATCATCGAATTATTATACTGTCAAATGAAAAGAAAAAAGGCATAGCGGGAGCTGTCAATACGGGACTCGAATATGCTAAGGGAAAGTATATTGCTCGATTCGACGCAGATGACTATTCTTTTCCAGACAGATTCAGCGTTCAGTATGATTATCTTGAAAAACATAAAGATATTGTCCTTGTCGGAGGAGGATATGCACCTTTCAACGAACAGGGGCACCGGGTTAATATTTTTCACCCGACATCCGAAATGGAGATCGCGTGGCGATTTGTATCAAATATGTATTTTTGCCAGCCAGCAGTAATGTTTCGAAAAAATATCATCAGCGAGATTGGTGATTATCCAAGCTATGTGGGCGGAGAAGACTTTGCGCTTTACTCAAAAGTTGTGCAAAAATCTCGGTGCGCGAACCTAAAAAAAATACTTATTCGATACCGAGAGCACCAAACAAACATCACGCTTACCGCAAAAGACATTATTGGAAAGAGCGTACAAAAAATCCGAGAGGAGAATTACCTTTTCTATATTGGAAACCTTACACATGCTGATGTCTTTTTTAGATACCAAATGGAAAATAAACTCAGTATAAAAAAAATTTTCGCAATACAAAAGATTAATTCTATGATATTAAATAAAATACGAAAGCAATATGGCTTTTCGCGTCTTCACCATGAATGTATCTATATGTTTTTTTTCCTCCAGCTAAGGACCATTATTGCTGTCATAAACCATTACAAATAATATGGTAAAAGTAATCACCAAAACAATTTACGAAATAGCAGGCAATTATAGATTAATTCAAAATACGATCTTATGAATAACGCTCCGTTGAACACGACCAACCGCCAAACCAAAATAAAGAATGCGCTTACAAAGACATTCGGCGATAAATTGGCTTTCGCGATTTTAATGAGCATCGAGGATGCCATACATTATTTTCGCCACCGCAAGGAACTGATATTATGGGATAAAAATGAAAAGCCCGTGCAGCCGCCTCACTTAATTAAGCGAGATATAGTTCGCGAATATGCTAAAAAATTTAACCTCAACATTTTCATTGAAACGGGAACTTACTTAGGTGAAATGATCGGCGCAATGCGTCGTATATTCAAGGAAATTTACTCTATAGAGCTTGACCCCGTTTTATGCGACCGCGCTAAGAAAAAATTTGCCAAATCAAGGCATATTAATATTTATTGCGGAGATAGTGGCATCGTCCTACCTCAAATCCTTTCTAAACAAACAACGCCTTGCCTATTTTGGCTTGACGCGCACTATTCAGCCGGAATAACCGCCAAAGGAGAACTTGAAACGCCAATTATTAAGGAATTAAATCAAATCTTAGACCATCCCGTAAAAGAACATGTTATATTGATCGACGACGCGCGCTGTTTTACTGGGGAAAATGATTACCCGACAATAGAAGGTGTCACTCAATTGGTTTCTTCCAAGCGCAGCGACTTAGTGACTCATGTTGAAAACGATATTATACGCATTCACAAAAAATCTATCAAATAATAAATATTCTAACTCATAGAATACTTAAACATAATTTTTTACTCTTAATCCCTGAGTTTCTCCTTATGATTATTGTTAAAATTGTGGGCGGCCTAGGCAACCAGATGTTTCAGTACGCTATGGGTCGGCGTCTCTCCGAGCAATATCATACCAATCTGAAGCTTGATATAAGCGACTATACCGAGCGATACAAGCTTCGCCAGTATAGCCTTAGTCATCTGAATATAAATGCGCGAATCGCATCGACAAAAGAAATACACTCACACAAGAAAGAGCGGTATGGTATTTTTCAATTCATGCATCGATTACTGCCAAACCTCATTTCGTCCTACTCCTTTCAGCGCTATATCACTGAAAAAGATTTCTCTTTTGACTCTTCCATGTTGTCTTTGGAGGATAATATTTATCTTGATGGATATTGGCAAAGTGAAAAATATTTTTTTGACATACAAAACATTATCCGTCGCGAGTTTACTATTAAAACTTCGCCGGATTCGGAAAATATGTCAATGATGGAGCGTATCGGAGCAATAAACGCTGTCGCCATCCATATTCGAAGGGGCGATTATGTCACGAATTCCCTCACCAATGCTGTGCACGGAACCGCACCTCTTGAATATTACAATCAAGCGGCTAATTACATGCTTCGTGCAGTTCGAAATCCCACCTTCGTTGTCTTTTCAGATGACCCAGAATGGGCAAAAAAGAATATGAAAATTCCGGCTCCGATAATATATATTGATCACAACCGATCAAATAAGGATTACGAAGATCTCCGTCTAATGAGTTCCTGCAAGCATCATATTATCGCTAACAGTAGCTTCAGTTGGTGGGCGGCTTGGCTGAATTCAAACCCTCAGAAGGTTGTGATCGCTCCAAAGCGTTGGTTTGCCGATTCTACTAAAAATACTAAAGATTTACTCCCCGAAAGCTGGATAAAGATGTAATAATAGGGGGCCAAAATTTATGGTGAAGCAATCGCCAAAATTATCCGTTATTCTCCCGGTTCATAATGCCGGATCATTTCTTATTGAAGCGATTGAAAGCATCCTCCATCAGACTTTCACTGATTTTGAGCTCATCATCATCAATGACGGTTCAACGGATGATTCAGGAAATATTATTGGGGAATTTCAGGACCCGCGCATCAAAGCAATCACCCAAGAAAATAAAGGATTACGAGCGACACTGAATATTGGTCTGGCAGCGGCGAGCGGCGCATATATAGCCCGTATGGATCAAGACGATATCTCTCTTCCGGACCGCTTTGAAAAACAAGTGGCTTTCTTAGATGCTCATCCAGACTATGTTTTAGTTGGCGCAACATATGGCTATATTGACGAGCAGAGTAATATCACCGGATCTTTTCCCGCACTTCTTGATGATGAAGATATTAAACGCGAACTCTTCACCAAGTCTCCTTTTGGTCATGGAACAATTATGGCGCGGACCGAGTCACTTAAGGGCGGAGGGTACACCTATTCGAATGAAGCAGTTCATATGGAAGATTATGAATTATGGATTCGCTTTTCTGTTGCAGGAAAATACGCTAATCTTCCAGAAATTCTTTATTTATGGCGCCGCTCGTCAACAAACACCACCAGCAAACACGGCCGCCTTCAACTGCACAAAGGGTATGAACTGCAAATAAAAACATTCAACCACTTTGACCTGCCATCGCTTGTTCAATGGCTTGGATGGAAAAATGCGCGTAAATATCGAAACACATCGATAGAAATTGGAGGAAAACGGGTCGATGTTCGGCGGCACGATGCTCATTGTTCGCTTTATCTCAATCTTGCTTGGTTATTTTTTCATCGTGGCAACTTCGGATTAAGCATACGCGCGATTTTTTATGCGATCCTTATTAGCCCTGTCTATATAATGAAATTTGGATGGAAATATGGAAAGCCTTAAAAATGATTTCTTATCAAAAAAAATATGTCTTGTTAATAATCTTTTCCCGCCCTATGCGAATGGCGGGACTGAAAGTGCGGTCCAGAAGACAATCGACATGTTGCGGCAAAATAATTATCAGGTTGTTTTAATCACTTCCAAACCTCAACAATCAGCGCCCGGCTATTGGTCTGTTGAAGAAAATAATCATGTAACGATCTATCGATTCAAGCCTAAAAATATTTATTATTATACTGAGGGCGGTCAAAAATCTATTGGCGCCAAAATACTTTGGCATGGCATTGACATGCTTAGTCCCATAGACAATAAAATTATTAAATCTATTCTCCAAAGAGAAGCGCCTCTTCTCGTCCATGGCCATAACTTAAAAGGCATTTCATACTCTTTTCCTCGAATCTGCCATAAACTCTCTATCCCATATATTCATACTCTGCACAATTATCAACTTCTTCACCCTTTTGGAACATTCGCAGGAAAAGAACAACCTCCAAATTTTAAGCCTCGGCTGTTCGCGCAAATATATCGTATAATAAATCGACAGTTATTTAAACAGACGAAAGGAGTAATAAGTCCGACGCGTTTACCGCTTCAAATCCATAATAGTTGCGGTTTTTTTTCTGATATTCCGTCAGCGATCATCCCTAATCCTGTTTCTCAAGCTAAGATACTTTTTTCGCCCTTGTCAGACGGTAAACTTAAACTTGTTTATATGGGTGCGCTAGAAAAAATCAAAGGAATACAGCACTTAGTCAATGCTGTATTAATGCTATCTCCCCAGAAAGTAACTCTGGATATCTACGGGGAAGGATCGCTTTTAAATCAACTCCGCCTTTCTACTAAAAGAGCCTCACATATTCGTTTTCTTGGACGCTTATACGATAAAGATACCCTCGGACGATATGATGCTCTTGTATTTCCGTCCATATGCTATGAAACCCAGGGATTATCTATGGCAGAAGCACTTATTCGAGGAACTCCTGTTATCGCATCAAATATTGGCAGCATTCCAGAAACAGTTCGCAATCATGTTAATGGCTTCCTTTTTGAAAATGGGGACGAAAAAGAACTGTCGGCTCTATTTCTCCGGCTTATTCGTCATCCAAAACAATTGTCAAACCTTCGTAGCGCAGCAATACAAAGCAGTAAACAATTCAATGAAAATAACTATTGTCAACAGTTGTTATTGTTTTACAAGTCGATAGAAAAATCAAATTAATTATCCACTTTTGTTTTTAAAATAAATATTTATTGGGTTTAAATTTTCCATTACTACTCAATCGAGATATGTGGCGAGCAATATCATCCACTTTCCATAAGCCAAGCGATTTATCCGCGTATTGACCATCTTCTTCTGTGCACTGTTCGTTGATAATTTGAATTGGTTTAGGGAGAGCAAAGGGCGGCTTTTCCAAATTAAGTGGGCGCCATTGCCCGGTAAAAATGTCTGAATTGCTTGTCCGCTCTGCAAATGTTGTGGTCAAAAGATAAGTTGATTTGCTCCGGCAAATATTTTGCAGAGCTTGAAAGATGTCATTATAAGAAAGATGCACCAAACAATCACGGACTAGAATGAGATTGGATTTCGGTAAATCATCTTTGGTTAAATCAAGGTTCTCAAAGCGTATATTTTCTTTCTCGTATTTTTTATTCCCTATGATAATCTCTTCAACAATATCCCCGCCCGTATAGTTGATTTGTCTTAAATCCACGTGCTTCATCCAGTGAAAGTCCCCGCAGGGAATATCCAATATGGCTTTTATATTGAAGTCACTAAATAATTTTTGCAGTTCTTTTCGTGTAACTTCGGTCTGCTCTAAGTTTGATCCCGTGCCGGAAATCGACTGCGCATCCCCCCAACTGTTATTCCGATATATGTCAGTAAATACCGTTTTCGTATCGAGTTTTCTTAATTTTCGCTCGTTATAAAAAATGCTTCGAATCATCCGCTGAATATTCAAAGGAATAATTTTTCCCATACTTTGTATCTTCATACTTAATTTTTTTTACCAATAAGGTATCGGCTACCGGTTAAATGGAGAATGGGGAAATCAGCCCATTCGTAATTTGTCCGTTCCTGTGTGAATTTTTTGAAATATTCTACATTATTGATGTTGTTGAATTGCTCTTGGTACGCTATCAAAAAGTATGATGGATGAGGAAGTTTTGCGAGCGTACTGTCACGAAAGGCAATCGGGGATTCGCTTAGCGACCAAAGGGCGATAAATATATCTATTGATTTTCCATTAATTGCTTTTAAACTTTGCTCGATGGTTGTTGCCAGCGATACTAATCTAGGATCTTCCGGCTCATCAAAATGAATGCCAAGTTCTGGAATTGATGAAAGATAGTATTTCTGAAGAAGGGAAAACTCAGGAAAGTCAAAGATAATGTACTGTCCAGCAAATCCTAATTGATAGGCGAATCGGGCAAGGCTTCCGTAGCCACCACCGAATTCAAAAATACTCTGACAATCTCGGATGTTGACAGAAAATTTCTCAGAAAGAAACGCAATGCTGTAGGCGTGATGAATGAGATTGCCGCTCGATGCAGGAAAAGCAGGGTATTTTCGAGGATTACCAATTATAGATTCCGCAAGCGCTGATTGATATTCGGCCCAACGAGAAAGACTCTTTAAATACTCTAATTCTGCGATATTACTTTCGTGAAACATGGTATATGTAACAACTGGCCAGCAAAGAAAATTGCGCGGATCGCGTTTCAAAATATTTGATCGTAATTCTATTCTATTCTTATCCCACTCTTGTTCAGAGGTATGGGCGGGCTCATTTTTAAGCGGCGGTAAGGCGAGGATACCGTTTCGCAAAACATCTACTCGAGCTTGTTCTTCTTTTGTTATTGCGGGGAGCGCCCAATCAGCAAGCATACCCGCTATCTTCCTTTTTACTGAATGGATTAATTCGTTCATATTTTTCTTCTTAAATATTATATTAAAGACCTCTTATTAAAATAATGTGGTATATTATTCGGAATTGTGCTGAATTATACATATTTTAACCATGATAGACAATATCGTCCTATTCCATTACAACACTTCAAACATAATCGCTTGAATATTTTGGTTGCTGCCGGATGTATTCTTGAGCTGAATTTGAATCTGTTCTCCTTTTGCATGTACAAAATCTTGCAATATATATCCATTGGAAAATTTCAAACTTCTTTCTTCCGGGTTAGTCATTATTGCGTTAACCATCGAGCTTGGGCCATCAACGCGGAGATTAATGCGGCGATCGGCGTCTACGGGGGCGATCATAATCAATAATGTTCCACGGGCAGGAAGAGTGAGCGCGTGTACCACATTTTGAAATTGAAAGTAAAACCTGTTGCCACAATATGCGCATGTTATTCGAAAATTACCCGAGATAGATATTTCTTTATTTTTAGTTGAATCGGACAAATTAATCATCCGATTTATTGTTGCATTTATCGGCTGATTATGAATTTGATAAAGTCGTGATGTCCCCGATTGGTATAGCAAACCAACGCATGGGTTTAGAAAATTCGCAACAAATTGCGAAGGAAGTAAAAGATACTGATATTTTTGCTTTATGAGTTGCCGCGGACATTCCTGATCATTATTTGTGAGCAAGTCAATAACTGCTTGATTTGTCTCTTCGGGCTCCTGACTATTGACGACGACATAAGCCGAGTACATAGTTTTTCTCTGGGTTATGCTAGCCCAAGCATTATACAATCCCCCGGGATTTATTATACCAGCATCTCTTGGAATATGTTCTTTTGCCCACCTTACCACTCGAATGTCGTCATAACTATAAAACATACCGAAACCGTTATTCTGTCCATATCGAGAAATCGCTCGGGAGTCAGATAGAAAAGTATTATCAAAAGATCTCGAACTGAAAATTAATATTATGACAACAAATAACGCAGCTAAGACGCTCGCCTTAATCGTTTTTGATGACACCAATTGCAAGCCGAAATAAAGTCCGGCCGCCGCCAATAAGGTAAGCGGGACAGTGAAACCGTAATAAAAAAGCAATTCCCTGAAAATTGGCGAATTTATATGCTCAAGTGCAAACTCGATGAGATAATATAAAATTGAAAAAATACTAAAATACATTACTATTGGATACCAATCATGCATCCTCCTTAAAATAATTAGTATAATTCCTATTATTGCCAGCGACAAAATAAATAATCCATACCATTCCTGGATGACATCAAATACCTTTAAGGTATTTTCAAAAGCGAATAAGCCGATTATCACAAACAGCAGTTGAACCCAAACATTGAATAACATTTTCTTTATGCGACTGCTAAAAAATAAAATCACGACTTCAACCAGCAAAAATATCAAACAAGCAACAGCAAACTGAACTTGAAAACCAGGGATGTCTAAAAAATTTACCAATAACGGGGCCGCGATTAATAAACTTATGGGGAAAGCGGCTGTAATCAACCAATGCTGACGACTCGTCTGATTGATTCGCAAGAACCATAAAACTGGGATCAACATGAATAAAGTAATGAAATGAAAGTAAAATACGGAAACATAAAATACGATTATAACTAAAAAATTCAGTCGTTTGCTACTATTAGACAATAACAAGATTAACACTATGCCGACTAATGTAAGCAGTATCGCTAATAAATGAGTAATTGAGCCATTAAGATAATTGTTATAAATACTCACATCAAGTACGGCCACCGATACTCCAATCATACCAGCCATATTGTTTCCAGAGATTTTTTTTATGGAATAATATGTCAGGATAAATATATTGATTATAAAAAATATTTGCAACGCTAATAAGATAGTAGGTGTTAGATGTGATGAAATATTTTCGATAAATAAAATAAATATGTGCATACCTAATGGGTAGCTCGTATTGAAATTATTAAACTGAACGATATTGCTGATATATGCGGTATGTATAGCCGGATCAATACCTCCCGGTACAGGATACTTGCTGCTCTGAATAACAAAACCAATCGTAAGTAAAACAAACAGAATAAGCGCAATGACAGAAAACAGCGTCGGTTTTGCCAAGCTAGCCCCTTTTATTATAAAAAAAAGAGAGACTAAACCAACGCCTAAAAATAAAATGAATACGCCGTAAAGGATATCCGGGCGCCATCCTCCGCTAAAATATAATATAGGCACAATAAGTCCGCCAAAAAAAATCATACCCGCGGCGGGTAGGCAAAAAAAAGGAACCTGCGGTATTTTCCATTTTAAGGGCACTCCAAGAGTAAAAAAAATGCCGGTTATTAGAGTAAGAGCTTGAACAATTTGCCAATCAATATTCATTAAAGTAGTATTTTAAGTTTTCAAAATTATCCACTCCATCATTGTAGCTACCAGTAATATTGTTTAAACTTCTCATAATACTGAAATGTTTTTTCAATACCCTCTCGCAGAGAAGTGCGTGGTTGCCAATTAACATGATTTTTAATACGGGATATGTCTGCATAAAAATCACCTGTTTCAAAATGATCGTAATTCTTCGGCCATGGCACATTTTCTATTTTCCCCCTGCCTGCCACTTCCATCACAATGCGGGCCATATCAATAAATTTTGTCGGCGCGCCGCTGCCGATATTATAGACTTGACCATCAGACTGATCATTTATGGCCGTGAGTACGAGCCCCTCAATTAAGTCATCAATATAAATATAATCTCTGATTTGTTCCCCTGTGCCGTAAATTTTTATAACTTGATTATCCATAATCAGGCGAATAAACCAATTGATCAAACTGTAGGCCGAGGTCTTCATTTGGCTTCTTGGCCCATACGGATTGGTGATCCGAAAACAAGTAGAACGAATGCCGTAGTGGTGAAAAAAAGTCTGGTAATACTGTTCAGCCGTGTTTTTGTGGATGGCATAAATACTCAGTGGTTCGCGCGGATGATCTTCGGCGACCGGCAAATGTTGAATGCGGCCATATTGCAATCGAGAACCGGGGTAAACAACCTTAGCTTTGGGGTTGTAATTTTTGCAGGCCATAAGAATATTAATATGACCGATACAATTTAGCTGATTATCAAAAATTGGATTCTCAATGCCGATATTATGACTGATTTGAGCAGCGAAATTAAAAATAAAATCATGCCCTTGCACTATTTTGTTGACAAAATACGAGTCGCAAATATCGCCTATAACCAGAGTAAATCTTCCATCCAAGTCGGATAGATTATAATCATTGGCTCCATATTCTGGCGATCGGTTATCCGCAATTGTCACTTTCGCTCCCCGCATCAAACAATATCGAGCGGTAGTGCTGCCTATCAAACCAAGACCGCCAATAATTAATATTTTTTTATCAGTGATCGTTTCTATATTTTTCATATTAGTAATTTATCTAGTTTTAACTATTTGTCCGTACAGCGTGAGATGCTGTTTTGCGATCGTTGTTAAATTAAAATAATTAGCAATCAAACTATGGCATTTTTGTCTCATAATTATTTGCTTTTTTGGCTCCTTGAAATACCTCCTTATAGCTTCGGCCGTATCTTCGGGCGTGTTGTTTTTTAATACAATGCCTGCGCCAAAAATTTCAACCTCCGGTAAATTGCAATCGGAACTTATAATGACCGGCAAGGCGGCGGCGCAAGCGTCTAAAACAGCCATAGGCAGCGATTCGGAACGAGAGTTAAAAACAAACAGATCGGCCGTTTCCAAATATTCTGACAGATCTTTTCCAAACATGGATTCAAAAAAAATAACTCGATCTTTGATGCAAAGATTCTCGGCCAATTCTTTCAACAAAGACAGTGCGCCTTCATCGCGGCCGATAATGACAAACTTATAAGGAATATCTTTTATCAGTGCCAAGGCTCTTAAAGTAATATCCAAACCTTTAATGTATTGAATACGACCAAAATAGATAATCATTTTCTCGTCTGGTTTGAATCTTAACCGTGAACGAAGCGCCGGATTGGGTTTCGATTGCGTTAATTGACTGGTATTCAAGCCATTGGGAACAACATGTGTTTTTCGGGCGAGCGTCTGGGAAATTCGGTTAATCTCATTATTTTTTTCTGTGTTTGTTGACACAATGATAGCTGATGACAATTTCAATATATTAGCAAATATTTTAAGAAATAATATTTTCGGCGTTTTCATTTGAGCATTCATGCGAATTTCGTTAAGCGCGCCGTGAGGCTGTACAATAAATGGTACGCGAAACTTGGGAGCCACTTGCGAAACATGGACATTCAACCCCGAATATAAATCATGACAATGAATAATATTATAATGATAAATATTCTTTTTAAGCCAGGCGCGAAATCCTATTGGAAGATAAAGATTTGCTTTATAAGCTAAGAAATTGCTGATATTCTTGAAGTAAACAACATTAATGCCATCGAGTAAATCAGTTTTTTTATTATGCCGTTTTTCTACTGTGAGTACATCGGTTGTTGCAACAGTCACTTCGTGTCCTAGCCGGATAAATTCTTTACAAAGATCATACACAACCTTGACCGGTCCTCCAAAAGACCAGGCCGGCGCAAAATATGGCACAGTAAAAAGAATTCGCATATCAAGATACTATGAAAATCTTTGTAATACTTTATATCCAATAAGTATGCTCGCGCAGTTTAAATAATGGCAAATTATCGGCCATTGGCGGGCAGAGTATTTCTTGGCTATCCGGAGTTCGTCATGAAATTGCTTAACGAAATTTTGAGAACTCTTTGATTGTGTGTGCGTTCGAAAACCAGCTAAATATTCATTAATAAACCCAGCCGGATATTTTTGACCGATTCTTAACCAATATTCATAATCCATCACCAGATGCTCGTTTTTATTAAGAAACCCAAACTCTTCCATTATCTCCCGCCGCCAAAATGTCGCCGGTTGATTGATAAAATTAATACTTAAAAGCTTATTATAAGAATATTCGCGCATCCAAAAATTTTTATAAGCAGTAATTAATTTTCTGATCTCTTGGTTATTTTCGTTGATAATTCGGCATCGTCCGTATGCCCATTTAATGTTCTGGTGTTTTTGAAAAAAATCATTCACGGCGAATAGACTTTGATCTAAGTAAACATCATCGGAATTAAGATACGCTAATATATCGCCAGTAGCCATTTTCAAACCTTTATTTATAGCGTCTGATTGTCCTCTGTCTTTTTCTGAAACCCAGCGTATTGCGTTTCCGTAACTTTTTAAAACCTCCACAGTGCTGTCAGTAGAGCCGCCATCAATAACAAGATATTCCAAATTAGGGTATCCTTGCCGCAAAACACTATTAATTGTCTGCCTAATAAAACCGTCCTGATTATAGGACGGGGTTATTATTGAAATTTTTAGACACTTATTCATAAAAAAAACTTTCACACCCTTATTAATTCATCTCTAGCCATGAATTGCGTCTTTTCTCACTAATTCCTCAAGCCGCCTTTCCGTTCGTCTTAATAAAACATAATTCCTAAATGTTATTCCGAATAAGATGACTATTCCGATAATTACTACAAGATCAAAGGTGCGGGTGATGCTGAATTTTTTCAGTATGAAGTCAACGCTTTTTGGAAAAATTACCACGATCGCCAACCCGGCCCAAATAAATTGCCAAAATAAAAACTCCGTCAATGAAAATTCTTTTCTGCGAAAATGCAAATAACTGAAATAGGTCATCCACAAAACAAAAATAATGGCCGCGATCTGTATGCCGATCATAAAAATTTCCAATAAATCATATTAAAAAATATTCTGATTCCATCCAAAACGGTTGTACCGCGATATTTGTCGTGATAAATTGTTTGGATCGGAACTTCCGTGAAGCGGGCGCGGGCTTTGCCGGTATTTACAATCATTTCGGTTTCTACAGCATAACGAGGGGACCGCCACACTATTTTCGGATATATGTTGATATTTATGGCGCGGAAACCGGATTGCGTATCGGATACCTTAACTCTAAATAATAATTGAGATATTTGGGTAAGAAAAATATTTCCTAGACGAGCCACCAAAGGCATTCTTTTGTGAAATTTTCTTACCCCAAATACGATATCGGCATTATTATCTGCTAAAGGCGCTATTAATGACGGAATTTCTGACGGATTATGCTGTCCGTCAGCGTCAATAAAAACAACATAATCCGCCTTGCGTATTTTAGCAAATTCTACGCCGGTTTTCAAGGCCGCTCCTTTGCCCAGATTAATTCTATGCCTTAATACAAAAAGATTAGGCAAAGAAGGTAAAAAATCTTTTAAAGGCTTCTTTGACCCATCATCAACCACAATAATTTCCTCAACATATTTTGAAACTTGTTCAACCACCTCGCTTAATTTAGTATATTCGTTTAACGCCGGAATGACGGCAACAATTTTTTGATTCATAAGCAGATTATATAATATCAAAATCATCCCAAAAAATCAAGGTGGCCGCTCATTAAAAAACGAGCAATAATGAGTTGCCGCTTCCTAAATCAAATCTCGCGGCTCTATTCGTTTTATATCTTTTATTTTGTCAAAGTCTCTATCATACGAACAAATATATTTAATCTGATGTTCCGTCGCCAAACTCGCACAAAAAGCATCAATAAAATCAATATTGCGATTTTTGAATATTTCAATCGCGCGGCTGATGATCTTTTCATCATTCATTGCCAAATTTTTTAAATCAAGAAGCAATGTAATGTATTCCGCGATCGTTTCTTTCTTGACTTTAAAAAAAGAATGCAGAGTCCACACGATTTCCGCCAAGACTATAATATGAGTTTGCGCTTTAATTTTCCCGCCCTCAATTAATTCAAAAAGTTTTTTAACATCTTCAGCTTTTTTATGGTCATCTTTAGTTAAAAACCTAATGAATATATTTGCATCAAGAAAAATCATTGTCATAAAGCCGCCTTTTTAGCCATTTCCCGCTCAAATTGTTTTTTTATTTTTTTTATATTCAATGGCTTTTTTATTTTAATCGCTCCATACAAATCCAGAAATGACCGCTTCCCAAACGGCCTGATTTGAATCGTATCATCACCCTTTTCCACAATTACCTTATCTCTGGGAGAAAGCCCTAGCGAACGAATAATTTTCACCGGTATGGTTATTTGATTTTTCGAAGTAATAGTAGTGAGAGTAGACATAAGTAATACAAATATAATAGGTAATACTTTTATTCTATCTGATACCGTGCAGCAAGTCAAGGTTTTGGTAATTTACATCCGCAAAACGCCTTTCATCGCTTTCATATAATCAACCGTTCTTTTGAGGCCGTCTTCCATCTTGATCAGCGGGAACCAGCCGATTTTTTCGCGCACTAGAGTAATATCGGGCAATCCCTGCCGAATAGCCTCGCCTTCATTATATAAAATATCAGCCGATGAATTGGTTAATTTTCTGATTAATTCCGCCGCCTCCCGCACAGTCACTTTGTCCGGATTTCCCAAATTCACCGGTCCGGTAAAGTGATGATTCATAATTTTAATTAGGCCGTCCACAATATCGGAAATATAACATAGCGAATAAACATCGTCCGCTCCGCTCTCCACTCTGATAGTCCGTCCCTCCAGGCCCTGCCTAATCAAATCCGGCACCAAGCGATGATCCGTGTAGCGCATCCTGGGGCCGTAAACATTGAAAACGCGCGCTATTTTCATATCCAATTTGTACGAACGGTAAAAAGCCGCGATCAGGCTTTCCGCGTATCTTTTGGCTTCGGCGTAAATTCCCCGCGGACTCAATTGATCAACATATCCCCAATAGTCCTCCCTGAAATACGGATCTTCGTAATAAGGACTCCCGTACACGGCCGAGCTTGAGACCTGCACCATTTTGGCTTTGTATTTCAAAACCAAATAAAGCAGATTTTTCGTGCCATAGGCATTGGAGATAAGAGTCTCCAGCGGATATTTTGAGTAATCATTGGGGCTGGCCGGACTGGCTAAATTATAAATTTCCTGAATGCCTTGGAATTTCACGCGGAATACTTCCAATTCCGGATAATGGTCAAGATCCAAAGGATCGGAAATATCGTGCCGTAAAAATTTGAAATCCGGGATTTTCAGCAAGTGATTGATATTTTCAATATCTCCGGTGATCAAATTGTCAACGCAAATCACGCGCGAAGTCCTGACCAGCTCCTCGCACAAGTGGCTCCCAATAAAGCCGGCCCCGCCGGCGACAATTACGTTTTTTTTGTCGAATAAAGCGTTTGGCATTTTATTTTCTCATTTTTAATTCAACTAATGTCCAAAACATTTTCCACCCGTTTTTGAAAAGACTGATTGGCGATCCCAGAGCTCCTGATTCCGGCTGGCCGTTCCAAATCGTGGGAATTTCCTTTATCTTCACTCCGCGCTTAAGCGCTATGGCCAGCATTTCCACATCAAAAGCCATATTGCTCACTTTCAATTCCGGTAAAATTTTTCCCAGCGCTTCCGCTTTGAATATTTTCACTCCGCATTGCGTGTCTTTGTATGGTAAATTAAATAATATTTTTACAATCAAATGAAAACCATTACCGACCAAACCGCGCAAAACCGATCTTCCGAAAACTTCAGCCCCTTTTAAAAATCTTGAGCCGATCACACCGTCCGCCTCGCCTATCAAACCGGCCAATCTTTCGTATTCTTCCGGACTCGTCGCTTCATCCGCGTCCACAAAGCCGATCAGACTTGAAGCATGAATCTTGAAACTTGAATCATTTTTTAAAATATGGCGAAAACCTTCCTGGACTGCCGCGCCTTTGCCGATCGCTTCTGAAAATTCAATAAAATCAATGTCTTTGTACTTGCCGGCCAATTCTCTAACAATACCGCTTGAACGATCTTTACAACCGTTTAAAACAATCAGAATCTTCGCTTTGTCCGAAAAATACTCCGCATAATTTTTCACCGTCTTTTCTATCCGTTTTTCTTCATTATAGGCCGGTATGACGATAAAATGCTTCCAATTCATTGTTATATTCTACACTATTTTTACATCCAAGGCAAGTAAGCCGGTATTCGTTAATCGTTCTCGCCGCCCGTATCGTTTATCGTTATTCGTTATACGGCCGTAAGACTAAACCTTACGACGATACGATCCGCGAAACCGTATAACTTTTAACCGCAAATTACTTTATAGGCAATGCGTCCAATTTTATCTTCACTGTCCTTTCTTTTCCGCTTCTTAGATATTTAATTTCCACCTCGTCGCCTTTCCGGTAATCCGCCATAATTTCCGCCAAGCCATTTATTCCATTGAATTCTTCATTATCAATACTTAATAAAATATCCCCATCGCGCAAACCGGCTTTGGCGGCCGGACTTTTGGCGGCAATGCCCGTTCCTTTCGGATCAAGACTGCCGACCAGAATCCCCTTTCTTTCCAAAAGCGGTTTTTCTAAAAACGATTTAAGGCTTATTCCCGAAACACCCAGGAAACCTTGTTCAATCTTGCCCTCATCAATCGCTTCCTTTAGCCGCGATTTGACGAAATCAATCCGCAGTACGGAATCGTCATCTAAAACGATTCCCGCCAATTCTCCCGAAAGCACAGCCACTCCCGATCCGAAAAAATTCTGCGGCAAATCCGAATCAAGCGCCATAAATCTGGAAATTTTGTCTGAAAATTCCTCCGGAGCTTTTTGATTGAAAGACATAGAATCAATACCGGCCAGCCGAACGGACTGTTTGAACGAATCGTTGATCGCCGCCAAAGAGCCGCTGCTGATTTTTTCCAAATCGGCAAAATTGGCTGGCTGGACGTTTTGCGCGTCCGTCTCCAAATAAGCGATGCCCAAAAATCTGTCCGGAATAATTTTCTTTATATTGAAAGATTCGCCGCGCGAGTCCAGTCCAAAATATTCAGACGGTTTGCCTGCCAGTCCGGACAGCGGAGCCGCCATCCAGCCGTCATTGGTCAGGATAATCCCCTGTACGGCGCGCCGCGTCTCATTATAAATATGAGCGCTCTTTTCATCAGCGGAAAATTTATTGAAAAACACCGCCTGGCTCTCTCCCAATTTCTTTACCGTTTCCGATACCATCGCGTCTTGCGCTACCGTGACGCTCTCGCGCTTGCTCACTATTATTTCCTTGGTCGGTAAATATTGATCAAGGCGCAATTTGTTAAACCACGGCAAATTCACGGCCCCGGTGAGCAGCCAGTAATTGACAGCCAATTCTCCCAAAATGCCGCCGGCTATCCCGAAAAACAAAGCGAAAAGCACCACGGCAAAAAAGAGCCGCGTGCGTTTGGCCGGCTTTTCAATTTTACTCAAAGGATTTTCCGTAAAGACCTTGGCCAATTCATCATGGCGTTCTTTTTTTTCATTCTCTTCTTTTGAACTTTTCTCTTGTTTTTTATCCATAATAAATTCTTTAATTTTGCATTTTTCACTTTTCACTTTTAATTCACTTTTATCTCCATCTCGCCGTGAGCAATAAAAGCGCCAGGGAGGCAAGCCCGATGGCCGCATACCCCTGAACGCGCGAAAGCGATTCGGTCCGATGGAATTTTTGGCGGACGATTCCCGTGAAAACATAAAATGCGATCATAATAATCAGAGCGGAAACCTTGGGATCAAACGGAAAAAGCGCCACTATGGCGAAAATCTGCGCGAAAAGAAAAAATAAAATGAGCGCCAAAGGATAATAATCCTTGGGCGCTATTTTTTGCATTACAAAAAAGGAGATGCCGCACAAAACGACCGCTGCCGCGCCGGCCAAAGAAACAATCGCGAAAGGCAGTCCGACTATAATGATAAAGAAAATAAAAGATGAAAATAAAAACAATATGCCGTATTGCAAAACTCGCGAGATTTGCTCAATGCTGTACGGCTCGTAAGCGGCCGGATTCCAAACAAAAGTAAAGATGTGTTCGGCAAAAAAGACGATCAGTACTGATATGCCGATCGCGGCCGCGTAATTCCACAGAGAAACGGCATTAAAAGACACAAACAAAAAACCCCCCAAAGAAAGAAATGACGGCAATAAAACCAAATGCAGCTTTTCCTTTTTGGGAAGCGGTCCGGCCAGCCGCCATAAAATGATTGAAACAAATATTACGGGGATTATGCCGATGGCCGAAAATGAATAAATCGTAAGCGGAGAAATATTAAAAAGCAGCAAAAATGCCGCAAAAATCGCCAAACCGGAAATATATGGAATGGAGCGCCGCAAAAGAAACATAATTACATCAGATCTTTTTCGTTTTCTGGAACAATATATTGATAGCCGTTCCATTTCAAATGATAACCAGGAATACTGCCTGGAAAAGACAAATAAAAAGATGGGTGGCTGTCTCCTTCGTATACCTGCAGCAATATTTTATCGGGCAGCATCAGCGTATTTTTATCTTCAAAGATAAGAGTCTTTTGATTATCAAAAATCATCAAATGATATGTTTTGGACGCCAATTCTTCGGCCACGACCATTGTTTCTATTCCGTCCAGACCGCGCGTCTTGCCTTTTTTAACCAAGACCGCTTTCTCGCCTTCCGGTATGGGCAAATCAAGCTTGATTTGCGGCTGCGGCTTTTCAAACGACAATTCTTTGGGCACGGCCGGAATTTCCGGAATCTTTATCATATCTTTACCGAAAAAATATAAACCCCAAATGCCAATGTTGAGGACTAAGAATGTAGCAGCTAAAACGATGAGCAGTCTCATATTATTTTTTTAATTTAAATCACACGCATCTCTAAACTTTAATCTCTAATCCTTAACTATGACCTCGCTTTACGAGACAAAATAAGTGATAAGGGATAAAAGATAAGGGATTATCAATAAAGCTATTTCCCGTATCTCCTCTTCCTATTCGCGTATTCTTCCAAAGCCGCATCCAAATCTTTTTCTAAAAAATCGGGCCAAAGCTTCGGAGTAAAATACAGTTCGCTATAAGCCGACTGCCAAAGAAGAAAACCGGAAAGCCGCTGTTCGCCAGAGGTGCGTATAATCAGGTCCGGATCCGGATTGGCCGGATTGTATAAAAATTCTCCCAATATTTTCTCGGTAATTTTTTTCATGCGCGGGTATTTTTCTAAAAGAGATGAAACGGCATCGGTAATTTCGGCTCTACCTCCGTAATTGACCGCCAGGGTAAAAACGGCTTTGGCATTATGCTTTGTCAAATCAATCGCTTTTTTGATCGCCGTCTGCAGCTTGGCCGGAAGCTCGTTGATACGGCCGGCAACCTGAAAACGCACTCCTTTTTTATTCAAATCGTCTATTTCTTTTTCCAGCGCGAATTGCAACAATTGAAACAAATACGACACTTCTTTTTTTGATCTTTGCCAATTCTCTGTTGAAAAAGCGTATACTGTTAAATATTTTATACTGCGATCCAGACACCAATCCCCGACTTTTTTAAACACTTCATACCCTTTCTTATGTCCGAAAACTGATGGTAAATGCCGTTTCTTGGCCCACCGCCTGTTCCCATCCATAATAATCGCCACATGCTTTGGCAGTTGCTTATTTTCAATAACCATAACACTTATATTTTACCCCAAACTAAAGGACGAGTCAAACGCAAAAATTTTGCATATTAAAAGCTCTCTAAATCAGAGAGCTTTTAATTTCGGGCTGCTGGGAATTGAACCCAGTCAACACGCACCCGAAGCGTGTGTACTACCGGTATACGACAGCCCGAAGTCAGATAATAATAACAAAAACTGCCAAAAAGTAAATACCCTCCGGCATTTTCCTACTTCAAATATTCGCTTGCTTTTTCAACGATTTTCTGGATTGAAGAATCGGATTTTATCATATAATCAACCGCGCCGAGAGCTTTGGCTCTTTCAACATCAGATTCTTGTCCTAAATTTGACAAAACGATTATCGGAATTTTTTTTAATTTCGCGTCCGGTTTTATCGCTTCCAAAAATTCAAAGCCGTTTTTATTCGGCATAATCAAATCAAGTAAAACAAGGTCCGGAATAAAATCGCCCAATTTTTGCAAAGCCTCCTCGCCGTCATGCGCGCAAGCCACTTCAAAACCTTCCTGCTTTAGGCTCGCCTCATAAGCGCGACAAATCAATCTGTCATCTTCAGCTAAAAGAATTTTGTTTTTTTTCTTGGGCATACCCGATGCAAATCAATCTTTGATATTTAAAATTTCATTAATCTTTTTTGTTAAAAGTTCAATAGACCATTCTGATTTGAGCAAGAAATCAATCGCATTCAAATGCGCGCTTTCCGATGTTTTGGCCTGATCATTTGAATTGGTCAGCACCAAGACTTTCATATCCTTTCCCCATTCCTGTCCGCGCAATTCTTTTAACATCGTCAAACCGTCCATTACGGGCATTATAATGTCAAGCAAAATCAAATCCGGCTTTTCTTTTTTAGCCATTGCCAATCCTTCTTTGCCGTCATACGCCGCGATGGTTTTAAATCCTTCATGCGCCAAACCTACCTGATAAGCCTTTGAAATAAATTTTTCATCCTCAATAATTAAAATTTTCGGTTTATTTTTTATTTGAGCCATAAAAATTATTTTATTTTATCAATAATCGGTATTGATACTGAAAATATCGTCCCCTTGCCTATTTGACTTTCATACCATACTTTTCCGCCCATTCTATTCAAAAGCATTTTAATGGTGTAAAGCCCCACGCCCGTGCCGTTGGCATCGGCTTTTACCGCATTGTCCGCCCGATAAAATCGGTCAAACAATCTGGATTTGGCTTCGTCCGGTATGCCTATGCCGAAATCTTGAACGCTCACAATACACTCTTTGCCATTTTTTTCCACCCTTACTATTATATCATTTTTCTTACCGTTTGTTGAGTAGCGAATGGCATTAGTCAACAGATTATGAATCACCTGCCGGAAAAGGTCGGCGTCCAAATTGGATTGTATAATATTTTTTGGTTTTTTAAAAACCAAGCTTAATTTCTTTTCTTTAGCCAAAACATCAGCTTCGTCAATCGCGCTTTTCACCACCTCGTCAATCCGGACGAGCATTAGCGCTGATTTCAATTTTCCCGACTCAATTCTGGAAAGATTGAGCAAATCATTAACCAAGCCGATCATCCGTTCCGTGGAAATACTGACATCTTCAATGTATTCTTTTTGCGTTTTATTCAGACGGCCGGCTTTGCCCGTATTCAACATTTCAACAAAAAGCTTAATAGCTGTCAGCGGCGTGCGGAGCTGATGGCTGGCTATGGAGATAAAATTTGACTTGGCGTCATCCAGCTGTTTTTCATCGGTAATATCGCGAAAAACAACTACCGCGCCGATAATTGTTTCGCCGTACTTCAGTGGAGTGGTTGAGATCGTAACCGGAATTTTTTTACCGGAAAGCAACTGATAATAATAATTATCGCTCAATTCCTTAAATACCGCTTTTCCGGTTCGGATGGCTTGAACAACCGGTCTTTCTTCAAACGGAAGAATTTTATCACCCTTTAAGACAGTCAATATTTTATCGCCTTTTTTATCCTTAATGCCGCTATACGAGACTTCCAATATTCTTTCCGCTATCTTATTCATTAACATTACTTTATAATCAGCGCTGACCACTACAAGACCTTCTCCAATGGATGAAATCACCGCATTGAGCCGATCTTTTTCTTCTCTCAAATTTATTTCAGCGGCAAAAAGATCAGCTTGGGATTTTTGGATGCTCGCCAGCATTTGATTAAACACCTTGGCCAATTGCCCGATCTCGTCTTTTCCTTTGACTTCGGCCCTGATATCCAAATCGCCCTTGGCCACTTCGCCCGCCACCATAGCGATTTTTCTCAAACCACTCAAAAGAAAACGGCTTAAAATTGTTATAGTCAGAGCGCTTGCCAAAAAAGCCAGCAGGCCAGCCATAATCAGCCGATTGCTCACTTCTTTAAGAGGCGCCAAAACTTCATCGGCGCCGACTTCCAAAATCAATGCCAAATCATCTCTTTCCAAACACATAGTAGATCCCAAAACCGGCTTCCCCGAATAATTCAAATATTCTCCGGTTATTTCTTTCTTATTTTCAAAACAATTTCTGACCGGCACCGTGTCAACTTTCTGCCGCAAAATGGAACCGGCATCAAAACGCGAACTTGACGCCATTATTTTGTCTTCTCCCACCAAATAGATCTCGGCTGTCTTGTATTTTTGAAAAAGCGCCTGTCCGCTTACCGCTCCCTGATCCGCGGCCCATTTGCCGCTCAACATATCATTAATTTTATCCGCGTCCGTAAAATGCAAAAGAATCACCGCGTCCAGAGGAATCAATTTTCCAAGATCGTCCCGCTTGGTGGAAAAAACGCGCGCCACCACATGAGTCATCGGCTCCGCGCTTTCATCCTCTTCAAAAATCACAGGCCGGATAAAAGCCTGTCCGAATTCCGCTTTGACAGCAAAGCTGAATTTATGAGCGTTCAGTCTTTTTTCTTCTTCCGCTTCGTCCACGCCGATCCGATCTTCTTTGGATGAAGCAATCACCATACCCGTCGGCCCCAGTATATCAAATATAATCACCTTTGGATCATAAACTATTTTTCTTTCCCGCAAATACGCGCTTAATTCTTTTGTCAATTTGTCCTTTTCTTCCGCATTGCCGCTTTTTATGGCTTCTAATAGCGCTTCAGTGTCATTTCTAATATATCCGTCCGAGCTCCAATCAATGGTCCTGATTTTTTCATTTTCCGTAAAAGCGAAATAAGTGCCTTCGCTCACCTCGGCCATCACGCGTAAATTATTAATCATCTGATCTTTAAGATATTTTCTCAAATAACCGTCCAAATACAACAATAATCCGCCTATCAGCAGAAAAATAAAAGTACTGACTAAAATAACCGCCTTTGTTCGCAATTTCATATCATCTGACAAAATTATAACACATATTGACCAAATCTAAAAATTTTTGTAAGATATACTACATGCCGGGATGGTGGAATCCCGCAACAGAACAAAGTTCTGTGCGGGACAAGCTGGCAGATTTACCCCGCATAGATGATGCCGCCGTGGTGGAACTGGCAGACACGCAGCACTCAAAATGCTGTGAGCGCAAGCTCGTGTCGGTTCGACTCCGACCGGCGGCATCACTTGCGCGGGACAGGCAAAATCGTGTCTCGCTTAGCGGGATGAGGGTTCGACTGCCTCCCGCGGCATTTTATTAAATAAAACCAAACCTATGCTTATCGCCCTATCGTACATCTGGTCATTGATTGTCGGATCAATCAATATTATCGTACCTACCATTATTATCGGCATCATATTATTCATTGGTTTTAAAAAAATCCCGTTTTTCAAGCCATGGCAAATCAGACTGCCGATGATCGCCACCGTGGCGATTATTTTTCTAATCGCCCTGTTCGTCAAACCGGCGATTTTTGAATTTCCGCCTTTTATTAAACCTTACGGCCCGGGCATCAGCGGATCCATTCCTTTTAAAAATGTAATCTCGTTTTTCAAAATGAAAAATAAGATGGAAGAAGTGACGGATATCGCCATGGATCCCAATGCCGTGCCGCCGGCCATTACCCGCACCGAACCGGCGACTGTGAAATTCAGCATTGAAACCAAGGAAGTGATAGCCGAAATGGCGCCGGGCGTGGTATTTAATTACTGGGCTTTTGATGGAAAAATTCCGGGACCTATGCTTCGCGTGCGCGAGGGCGATATGGTGGAACTCACGCTCAAAAACAACATAACCAGCGTCCACGGGCATAATATTGATCTGCACGCGGTCACGGGACCGGGCGGAGGCGCCGCCGTCACCGATATCGGCCCGGGCGAATCAAAGACGCTGAAATTCAAAGCTCTCAATCCGGGGCTTTACGTATACCATTGCGCCCACCCCAATGTGCCGGCCCATATGGCGCACGGAATGTACGGAATGATTTTAGTGGAACCGAAAGAGGGCTTGCCGAAAGTGGACAAAGAATTTTATGTGATGCAGGGAGATTTTTACGCGGTTGATCCGATGGGTGCTAAAGGTTTGCAGGTTTTTGACGCGCACCGAATGCTGGACGGATTACCCACTTACATAGTCTTTAACGGCAAGACCAATTCGCTCACCGGCAACAATATGAAAGCCAAAGTCGGAGAAAAAGTGAGAATTTATTTCGGCAATGGCAGTGTGAGCCAAATCTCGTCTTTCCATGTGATCGGCGAAATCTTTGACACCGTCTACCCGGAAGCGGCCATAGGATCGGAGCCGCACAAAAATATCCAGACCACGACCGTACCGGCCGGCGGCGCGACCATTGTGGAATTCGGACTGGAAGTTCCGGGAAACAATATCTTGGTTGACCACGCGCTTTCGCGAATGGACCGCGGCGCTTGGGGAATTTTAAAAGTTGAGGGAGAACCCAATAAAGAAATATACGACGGCGTAATGGGCAAGAGTTCGGGACATTAAATTTTATATCTTCGCAAACAAAAATGCTCCGATGTGTATCGGAGCGTTTTCTTAATATAAATGATTATAATTTAGCGGTAACTTGTCTCAATGATCACGAATTTGATTAACCGTTGGTCGCAGGTTGTGCGATCGTTTTATCTGCGACCATAAAAATTCATAAACAAACTATGTCGTATATCAGCCGATCGTCGCATATACGACATTAATTTTTCATTTCCTTAGTTTTGAATGCTTTTTTCTTCCACCCGTTCAATCATAATTTCATCAAAGAGTTCTCCTTGTTTTACGACTACATGGCGCTGTTTGACCATTTCCAAGACGGCTAAAAATGTGGCCACCACTTCTGATTTTGATTGGGCGTCTTCCAAAAGCTCGCGGAATTTCAAAGACGCTTTATTGAAAATTAAATTTTGAATATATTGATATTTTTCCCGGGCGCTTACGATCTTATGCATTGTTTCTTCCGCAAGCTTCACATACGGCTCTATTCCTTTTATTATCTCGAGAAACATTTCGCGCATTTCATTGGCGCCAAAATTTTGGGGCGGAACAAATACCTTTTCTCCCAAAGGCGGATAGTCTTCTCTGATATACTCAAACGGTTTTTTTAAAATTATTTTGTGCAAAATCTTGGACGCTTCCAAATATTCTTTGTAAATGCGCAGTTGTTTTTCCAAATCGCTCCCGTCTTCTTCCAAAGCGATCTGCGGCAAAAGCACTCGGGATTTTATCAAAAGAAGCTTGGAAGCCACTACCAAAAAATCAGCCAATTCTTCCGGCTGTTTTTCTTCAATGCCAGTAAGATATTGAATGAATTGATCCGTCACCTTGGAAAGTGCCACTTGCGTCACATCCATTTTTTCTTCCTCAATCATCCGCAATAAAAGATCCAAGGGACCCTCAAATTGTTCAAGTTTGAAAATATGTCCCATAACTATTTTCGCTTTTTCCCGAACACTCCGGCTATTTTTCCTCCGGCTTTGACGAGGTCGGCGGCTTTTACTTTTACCGAGTCGGTAAAAGATCCGGTGCCGGCCAAAACTTCTTTGGCTTTGGTCAATCCTTTGTCAATTACTACCGGCACTTTATGGAAAGATGCGAATGGCGTAATGGCGCCCGGCTTGATTTTAAACAGCTTGGCCATTGTGTTTTCGCGATCCAGATCTATCTTTTTTACCTTTAGAATCTTTTTTAATTTTCCCAAATCCAGCATCTGGTGCGCGCCCAAAACCGCCAAGATATGTTTGTGCTTAACGCCGTTTTCCTCAACGGCCGGTTCTACTTTCACCACCACTGTTTTGGCGATTTGATTTAATTTTAATTTCAAAGTATTGGCCAAATCAAAAGCGGTATAAACCGTCTTATGCGCCACCGGTTTTGTCTTGATTTTTGTTTTTTCCAAAAATGATTGCAATTTTTTTGGAATCATATTAATGAATAAAGGATTAAGAATAATGAATTATGGGAATGATAATATTAAATTATGGTGTCAATCTGTGCCGATCGCGAGGAAACAATGACGCTTGGCGGACATTGGAAAGGCCGAGCATTTTCATTGTGATGCGCTCCAGACCGATAGACCAGCCGCCGTGCGGCGGCATGCCGTATTTGAAAATGGAAAGATAATCTTTGAAATTTTCCGGATCATAGCCCATCCGTTTGAATTTTTCCACCTGAACATCATAAAGATGATTACGCTGACCGCCGCTTGAGATTTCAATACCGCGGAAAAGCAAATCAAAGCTTAGTGATTTTCCTTCATGCTCCGCATCATCCATGAGATAGAAAGGTTTTTTCTTGGCCGGAAAATGCGTGACAAAAACATAATCCCCTTTCCCCTGCTTTTGCATATACTCGCAGATCATTTTCTCGTGTTCCGGATCAAGGTCGGGCAAACCCCTGCACTCTTTTTTATATTCTTTTTCAATCAATTTTTGAACTTCTTCAAGCGTCAAGCGTGGAATTTTTGTCACTTCCGGTATACTCGCGCCGTGCATTTCAAATTCCTTTGAGTAATTCCGTTTTAAATCCTGCGAAAGCCGCTTTAAAAATTCTTCCTGAATATCCATCACATCATCTTGGCCATCAATAAATCCCATTTCAATATCCATTTGCACGACTTCGTTCAAATGCCTTGATGTATTGTGTTCTTCGGCTCGATAAACATGGCCGATTTCAAACACTCTTTCAAAAACGCCCACCATTATTTGTTTGTACAATTGCGGACTTTGGCCCAAAAAAGCTTTACGGTCAAAATAATCAACCTTAAAAAGCCCGGCGCCACCCTCGGCTCCGGCCGCGACAAGCTTTGGCGTAAAAATTTGCGTAAATCCTTCTCCCTTGAAAAAATCGGCAAAACTTTTGGCGATTTCCGCTTGCACCATAAATATCGCCTGCTCTTTTGCGTGGCGCAAAGCAATGGGCCGGTATTCCAAAACAGTATCAATATTGGCCGGCAAATCTTTCTTATTTATTTCCAAAGGAATTTCATCCGACACTTTTGAAACGATTTCAATGTCCGCCGCTTTTATTTCAACTCCTCCGGGCGCCCGATCTTCTTTCACAACTTTACCCCTGACGCTGATGACTGATTCAACGCCAATCCCTTTTATCTTTTCGGCTACTTCTCCTTCAATGGCCGCTTGCACGACTCCGGTCCGATCGCGCAGCATCAGAAAATTCATCCCGCCGAGTTTTCTGATTTTATGCGTCCAGCCGCGGACTCGCACTTCGCTTCCAATGTGTTTATTAAGATCGTTGACTAAAACAAAAAGCATAATATATTAAACAAAAAGTATTAAGTATTAAACATTAAGGAAAGCGCATCAAGCCATCGCGCAAACCTTACCACTTAATACTTGCTTCTTGATACTAAGTAAGACTTTACCAAAAATCCCCGAAAAGCGCAACTATTTCTTGCTGTTTTCATGATTAAACACAAACATCCGCCACCGAAAAAACAGCTTGGTAATTTCCACAGCGATTATCGCGGCGGCGCTGATTCCGGCAATAATCGTCCAATCGGCGGCATTGAGTACCACCGTTCCGAAAAATCTTTGCAAAAACGGAACATAAATCGGCAAAATCAGCAGGAAAAATCCGATGATTATGGACAGGACAAGATAAGGATTACGAAAAATCTGCGAAGATAAAATCGTATGCCGTAACGAACGAACGCTCAGAACGAGAAACAAAGTGATAATGCCGACCAGCGCGAAAATCATTGTCTGGGCTTTGGGTATGTCATTTGTCTTGTCAAAAATGTAATTAAATAAAATCAATCCGGCCAGCGCAATAATCAAGCTGATAAAACCTATTAAAAATTTTCTTTTGCGGTCAAGAATCGGCTGGCTGGTTTCGCGCGGTTTTTCTTTCATCAATTCATCGGCCTCGGCGTATTCGGCCGTGAGCGCAATAGCCGGCAGGCTGTCCGTCACCAAATTAATCCAAAGAATTTGTGCGGCGGTCATAGGCAAGGGCAGTCCGTAAAGCAATGCCGCGGCGATAATACCCGCCTGCGCAAAACAATCGGAAAGAAGATATAAAGTGATTTTTCTGATATTGTCAAAAACCACTCTTCCCTGCTCCACGGCCCGGACAATGGTGGAAAAATTATTGTCCAAAAGCACCAGATCCGCGCTGTCTTTGGCCGCGTCCGTGCCCGAGCCCAGAGCCACGCCGATATCCGCTTTCATCAGAGCCGGCGCGTCATTGACGCCGTCGCCGGTCATCGCCACCACTTCTCCATTGGCTTTCAGAGCATTGACGATGCGCAATTTATCCATTGGCAGAGTGCGGGCGAAAACTGCGGCCGAATTGACGCGCTTGCGCAATTCATCATCGGACATTTCCGGCAATTCGCTTCCTTGGATGATTTCTTTATCAGAAACATTCAATCCCACTTCGCCCGCTATGGCTTTGGCGGTCAGACGATGATCGCCCGTGATCATTATTACCCTGATGCCGGCCGCTTGGCACAATTGCATCGCGTCTTTGACTTGGCTGCGCACCGGATCGCGGAAAGCCAAAAATCCGATAAATGTCAAATTATGCATCAAGCCGGTTTCTCGGCCTTCAAATTGATTCTCGCTGGAAGAAAGATCTTTAACCGCCACAGCCGTCATACGCAATCCGCTCGCAATCAGCGTCTCAAAATCTTTTTCAAACTTTTTTCTTTCCGCGCCGCTTAGCGCAGAATCTTTCATATCACGCCGAACCGATGAACATAATGAAAGAATTATTTCCGGCGCGCCCATGCAGAAAAGGGTATTCTCTTTGCCGCTTGTCCGGCTGATGATCGCGGTATATTTGGAGCGGGAATTAAAAGGAAGAATATCCACCCGGGGAAATTCTTTTTCAATATTATCCTTGTTTATTCCCAAAGCTTCTCCGGCCAAAACAGTCGCTTTTTCCGTGGGATTGCCGAAAGCTTTCCATATTTTGCGTCCGCCTTCGCTTATTTCTTCAATTGTAGCATCTGATAAAAGCACTGAGGCGCGTAAAATTTCAAAAA
>SCPX01000019.1 GCA_004298615.1 Patescibacteria group bacterium
GACCTGGAGCTCTTTGATCGGCAATGAATAAGAACTTGAGAAGTTTGACAGCGTTCCGCTGATTTCTTTGATGCCTGATATGGTTCCGCTCGGCGGATTGTTTAGGGTGATTGAGGGGATAATTACTGAAGTATTATTATCGGAAATATTTATTGTAATTGTTTGCGATACGGCCAGAACCGGCCCATTAGGTGAACGAACTTCGGCAAAGATTGAGTAAGAACCGACCGGCATAGTCATTTCTTTTTGCCAATCAAGTATTGTGCCCGGAACCAAAGCGGCCGACGTATATCCGGAGGTGTTTACAAGATTATTTTTAACATTGAAATACACGGTATGCCCGGTCGGCAGAGCAATCGTCGTTCTAGCTTTTACGGTTATCGGACTATTTAATGTAATTTGATCGTATAAATCTATAATATTAATTTGTAAAGTACTGGTCTCTCCGGCCACACGGCCTTCGGAGGCTTTTCTGACAAAAGTCGTTTCCGGCAAGCGGGACCCGTCTTCAAAAGAAGAAATAACCGCTAAGCCGAAAGTAAAAACAACAGCCACATCCAATATTAAAGTGGCTCCGATAATCGCCTGGCTAAGTTTTTTCATAATTTGTAAAAAATTAATAAAAACGCATTATATTGTGGTTAAATCCCCACACCTTTAATTATAATAGTAAACTCAATTAAATATTATCTCCACCCACCCTTGTAACGGGCTATACTAAAAAAACGAATAGAAAGGTGTGTGGATAAATAATGTCTATATTATACCACGAACAAAAAAGAACGGCAAAATTAAAAAATAACCCTACAATGCTTGTTCCAGCGAATGCGCGGCGCGTAAAATCGTTGATTCGTCAAAATGCTTGCCGATCAGTTGTAAACCCACCGGTAATTTTTTGCCTTCTCGCTCTACGATTCCGCAGGGCAGGGAGAGCGCGGGCACTCCTGCCAAATTTGCCGAAACTGTAAAAATATCAGACAAATACATTGTGAGAGGGTCGGAAATTTTTTCTCCGATTTTAAAAGCGGGCGTAGGGCTGGTGGGAGTGGCGATCACATCAACTTTTTCAAACGCTTTATTAAAATCTTGAATAATCTTTGTTCGCACTTTTTGCGCCTTGAGATAATACGCGTCATAATAACCATGCGAAAGCACAAATGTCCCGAGCATAATCCTCCGCCGCGGCTCTGCTCCAAATCCCTTGGCCCGGCTGATTTTATAAACATCGTCAAGCGTAGCATTGCCATTTTCCAAATCTCTTTCAATTGAATATCCGTATCTGATGCCGTCAAAACGCGCCAGATTGGAGCTCACTTCGGCCGGCATCAGAATATAATAAACCGCCAAGGCGTACTCGGTATGAGGCAAAGAAATTTCCACGATTTCCGCGCCCAAAGATTCATATTTTTTAATCGCGTTTCTGACTGTTTTCTCCGCATCCGCATCCATTCCTTTTATAAAATATTCCTTTGGAACGCCTATTCTTAATCCCTTGACATCTTCATCTAACAATTCAAGATAGTTTGGAACATGCTCCTTTGAAGAAGTTGAATCATATTTATCAAATCCGGAAATAATATTCAAAAGATAGGCCGCGTCTTTAACATCTTTTGTAAAAGTACCAATCTGATCAAGCGATGAGGCCATAGCCACCAATCCATATCGGCTTACCCGCCCGTAAGTCGGCTTCAATCCCACAACGCCGCAAAAAGAAGCGGGCTGTCTGATTGAGCCGCCCGTATCAGAACCAAGCGCGGCTAAAGCCATGCCTGAAGCTACCGCCGCGGCCGAACCGCCCGAAGAACCTCCCGGCACTCTTTCCAAATCATGGGGATTTTTTGTAATCCCAAACGCTGAGCTTTCCGTAGACGACCCCATTGCGAACTCATCCATATTCGTTTTGCCGAAAATGCCTAATCCATTTTTTTCCAGTTTATCAATCACCGTCGCCTGATAAGAAGGCTGATAATTTTCCAAAATTTTTGAAGCGCAAGTGGTCGGCATCCCGACAGCTAACATATTATCTTTCACGGCAATGGGCAAACCTTTCCATTTGCTCTCGTCTTCCTGAAAACGCAAAAAACCATGAATTTCTTTATTTTCTTTTTTTGCAAAATCAAAAAGCGCACGCCACAATTCCCGGGCGCTTAGCTCCTTATCATCTAACATCTTCTTGGTTCCTATTAATGTGAGATTTTTTATATCCATAAAAACTACTCAAACACCGCCTTCACCTTTACCAAATTATCCTTGCTGGCCGGTGCGGCTTTCACCAATTCTTTTTGTTTATTATACTGGTCAACCGCGTCCTGGCGCATCGCGTTAAAAATTCCGGCCGCATTGCTGGTCGGCAAAACACCAACCACATCCGCCTGGTCCAATTTTTCCACAAAACCCAAAATAGCCGACAATTCCCCGGCCATTTTATCTTTTTCTTCGTCAGAAACTTTCAACCTCGCCAACTCGGCCAAATGTTCTATTTGCTTGATATCAATGATTGACATAATAAAAGCATTTTAACACAATAAAATATATTTTTCAATCATCATTCTTTGCAATGTCATTCTTTGCAACCTTTACATCGTTTTAATCATCTTTTATATTTGTTTTTAAATGATCCCAAATTTTTTCTGCCGCTTGGCGCCGGATATTTTCCGGAGCATTTTTCAAATAAGGATAAGTCTCGGTCAGATCATTGTTTGTTGTAAAATTTTCAGCCAAGGACAAAATAAAACCGTCTTTATTGTCAAGATTTTCGTTTAGAATCCGTAAAACCGCCAATTTTTTAAGAACTTGTTTTTCTTTAAATTGCTTAATTAAATCTTCGGCTTGCTCGTGAAATTTTTCCAAAATCGGATCATGGCCCACAAAATCATTTTTTAACCGGTCAACCGCGTCTTTTGCTTCGCTGTCTCGCTCTATGTCACTGCTTGCAAATTCTTTATTCCCTCCAAGGGCGGCCGACACATTATTCAGATATTGCCTGCCAATGCCTTTATCGGCCGGCATTGAAATAAAACGCCGATTAATGCTGTTTATGCCGTCAATATTATTTCCTGCCGTCCCGGCATATTCTTCCAAATAACAATCGGATGTTTTTGCCAATCCTTCGTAGCCGCGCAAGGCGGTCTTTGGAAAAGTAAAATACAAATCATTGGCCGGATCAAAATAAGCCAAAACATCCTTATCAATATTCAATAACATAACCGAATGGCCGGTTACATCATTTTCGTCCCCTTCAAAAGTTGAAACGACATTGTGCTCAATACCGCGGTTTTGCAAAAATGTTGAAGAAATCAAAATTCTTCCGGCGCACATCAGAGGACTTCCCTGTTTTATGGATTTAATAAGAACGCCGTCTTTTGGCAAATATTCTTTTCGTTCTTCGGTTAAATGGATGTCGGCCGATCTTTGAATTGTTTTAAACAATTCATAAGACAAATTTTCAGGCGACACATTTTCTAATTTTTCTTCAAGCTCTTTATATCGCGGAAGAGATTCAACGGCCTTTTTAAGCAATTCTTGAAAATTTTCCAAATCAGCAACAGCCGGATCAAGATCAAGAGTTTCAAGAATGACTTTCACCGCTTTCTTTTTGGCTTCGGGAGACACATCTTTATCCTCCGTCTTAACCGGCTTTTCTGCGACAAGAGGATCGTCTTTTATTTTGAATTCTTTTTCTTTTTGAGACGCGCCGTCTTCTTTATCCATAACAATATTGTTTAAAAAATATTGATTATTTTATCATTTCCGAAAATTCTTTTTCTGATTTTTCATCTTTGTCGTCCGGCGTCACTGCTTCCCCCGCAAAGGACTGTTGTTTTACATCGTCTTTTTCATTTAAATACTCACTGAAGTCAACGGGGCGATTTTGTAATTCCGGACTTAATGCTCGCGACATAAAATCAAGAATTTCTTTAGACAGGGTAATGCCTTTTATCTTCATTTTTTCCTCCAAAGTGACACCAAGAAGTTCTTCCTCTATTTTGCCTGCTAATTCTTCCTCCAATTTTTCCTGAATAAAATCATCCTCTGCTGGTAATTCATAAAGCCTATCTTCTTCGGGTGCTTGAGATTGATATTGATAATCTTTTTTCGCCCTTTCAATAATTTGTTTTTCTAAAATGGGCCTGACTTTAATCTTCAACGCATCAAATTCTTTTTGCTTTTCTCGGGATAATTCTACGGGTGCTGAAACATCAATAAATCCAATTATATGTTCCGTCAAAGTCCGCGCCCAACGATTAATCTCCGCTTTTTTAAGAACCTCAGCATCTTGATGGTCAACTTGTTCATCCAAACGGAGACCGATATCTTTACTCGAATACCATTCAAAAGCGGCTTCACGATCTTCCGGCGCGCCGCTTATTAAGTCAACGGCTAATTCAAAGTCAACCAATCGTGTTTGGATTTTATCGTCTTTTTTATCAAGGAGAAAAGCTCCTTCGTTAACATCAACTAGTAAAACACCTTTCTGATGTATTTTATTTAGCGCGTCGGCAGTGGAATAAATTGTCGTTTTAGCTTCCTTTTTAAAAAACTCTTCACTTTGCATCTCATCCATTTTGTCTAGAGAAACCCCGGGCATTTGTTCAATAATAAGTCGCGCTCGTTGCTCGTTGGGATAGATTTTCAACTCACGGGCTTTAGGAGTCACGCCAGTGCCTGCTAGTAAATCCAGTATCAGTTTTTCTTTCTTTAATCCCGCAATATTACTCTGTTTACCTTCCAGCTGATTAATGTATTTTGTAAAAAATTCTTCGCCCTCCGGATTGGTATAGCGAATATTTTCTTTACCGCGAACTTTTTGTATTATTCCAGTTAAGTCCTTTTTTTGGAAACCGAGCACTGATCTCTTTCCATGCTGGAACTTAGCAGATTTCGATTCCGCACCAATGGTAGATGAGTCTGTTTTTTGCCGTTGTTCTTGAGCAATCGCCTCAATGTCTGACTTCGTTTCGCTTGCAAACTGGTTTGCTTCAATTTGCACTTCTTGCAATTGCGCATCCAGCTCAAGTTTTTGTTTTATTGCGGCTAGTGTTTCTAGTGAGACATTCATACTCTGAGCGGACAGTTCTACTCTTTTTTCTCCTTCAAGTAAAATATCTGTCGATTCTTGTATTATTCGCGAATCAACAGAAGCAACATATTGCTCTAACTGTTCATTGCTTACTTCGCCAATTTCAACTCCTTGAGATTCCGGCGCAATCTCCGTTTCTACTTTTTCTGTTTCTGTTGTTTGCGGCGCAAAGCCATCCGGTGATTTCATAATTTTTTAATTAAACTCCTCAATTCCTCAAGTTTCTTTTCTTTTAAAGTATTAAGAAAATCAGAAATAATTTTATCGCGTTTCTGTCTTAAAGCAGCCATTCTCGCGTTATATTTTGCAAGAATACTGTCAATTCGTTTTTTCTTTAAGGCATTATTATTTGGCATATTTATTTCGTATCATTTCCGAAAATTCTTTTTCACCTAAAATCTTTACTCCTAGTTTTTTGGCTTTGTCGTATTTGGAACCGGGATTTTCGCCTGCGACGAGAAAATCGGTCTCGCGGCTGGCTGATTCGGAAGTCCGGCCGCCAAGCTCTTGGATGCGCGTCTTGGCCTGATCCCTGGACATTGAAGCCAAAGTTCCGGTGATGACGAATTTTTTGCCCGTCAAAATACCGGCGGCCGCTTTTCTTTCCTTTTCAATTTCCACTCCGGCCCTAATTAAATTCTCAACAATTTTCAATGATTTTTTATTATGAAAAAATTCTACTAAACTGTCGGCCGCAATATCGCCTATTCCCTCAATCTCCATCCACTGCTCGCGCGTCAAACCTTGAGCGAATTTGACAATATCTTTCAGATTATCGGCCTTGCTCAAAAGCAATCTGGAAATATCTTGCGCCATCAATTCGCCCACATGGCGGATGCCGAGAGCGAATAGAAAACGAGAAAGCGAAATAATTTTTCGCGCTTGTATGCCCTCAATAATATTTTTCGCTTTTTTCTCGGCGAATCTCTTCAGAGGCTCCAGATCGCCCGCTTCCAGTTCAAAAAAATCAGCCGGTTCGGCCGCCAATTCACTCTCAATCAATTGATCAATGATTTTTGGTCCCAATCCTTCAATATCAAAAGCGCCTTTGGACGCGAAATGAAACAGCCGCCGCCGATTTTGGGCAAAGCATTGGGAATTGGTACAGCGCGTGATGGCTTCGCCTTCCTGCCTGACGAGCGGCGAACCGCATACCGGGCAATTTTTCGGCATTACAAATTCCCTTTCCTTTCCGGTGCGCATTCTCTTGAGCGGCTCAACAATTTCCGGAATCACATCGCCAGCCTTTTGAATAATGACCGTATCGCCGATTCTGATGTCTTTTCTTTTTATCTCATCTTCATTGTGTAAAGTGGCGCGCGAAACCGTGGAGCCGGCAACTTTCACAGGCGTAAGATGCGCTACCGGAGTCAAAGCGCCCGTCCTGCCTACCTGTACTATAATATCTTCCACAACCGTGGTCGCTTGCTCGGCCGGAAATTTAAACGCAATCATTCCCCGCGGCGCTTTACCCGCTACTCCCAATTCTTTCAGGAGGCTGATATTATTGACTGACACAACAATGCCGTCAATCTGAAACAGGAGTTTTTCGCGAGAATTTTGAATTTCATTATAAAATTCAAAAACCTTGTCCAAATTCCCGCAATGCCGATTTTGTTTAGTTGTAAAAAATCCCAGAAATTCAAGCATCTGATGAACCTCCTCGTGCGTGCTAATGCCTATATCCGTCACGATATCGTAAGCGCAAAAATCAAGCTTCCGCCCGGCCGCGATCTTCGGATCCAATTGGCGAATAGAGCCGGCCGCGGCATTTCTGGGATTGGCAAAAGGTTCTTCATTTTTTTTCTTTTGCTCTTTATTGATTTTTTCAAACGAGGTTTTTGACATAAACACCTCGCCGCGCACTTCAAATCTCCCCTTAAACGCTTTTTGTAGTAAGCCGTCTGTCTTGCCGGATTTTTCATTGGCCGGATTTTCCAATTTCAAAGGAATCGCTTCAATTGTCCTGATGTTTTGCGTCACATCTTCTCCGGTTATTCCATCGCCTCGCGTAGCGCCCTGTACCAATATTCCATTTTCGTACAAAAGAGAAACGGCCAAGCCGTCCATTTTCAGTTCGCCGTAGTAATCAAATTCTTTTATATCCGGCCGCAATCGCTTCAAGCGCTCCTCCCACTCCTTCATTTCTTCTTGGTCAAAAGCGTCGTTTAAGGAAAGCATAGAACTGCTGTGGCGAACTTTTTTAAATTCTTCCAAAGGACGGCCAGCTACCCGCTGGGTGGGAGAATCGGAAGTGATGGATTCCGGATATTGTTCTTCCAATTTTGCCAGTTCGTGTTTGAGCGAATCCAGCGCCGCTTCGGAAATTTCCTGTTTATCCAAAACATGGTAAAGATAGCGGTGGCGATTAATCTCACCTCGCAACTTCTCTATGCGTTCTTTGACGATTTTTTTGTCTGACATATTAGTGAGTAGTGAGTAGTGAGTAGTGAGTAGATCAAGATTTTTCTACAAACTACCAACTACTCACTACCGATTAAATCAATTCAGAATCCTATAAACTTCAAATACACTATCACAATTTCCTCTCCCCATAAAAGACAAATAATCGCTGAAATGGTCAGAAATGTTCCGAATGGCAAAACATCTTTAATGGTTCTCCTTTTTAAAATCATCAGGCCAATACTCCATAAAGCGCCCATCACATAAGAAATGCCCAGAGCCGCGATAATCACCGGAAACCCGAGCATCAATCCCATCACCACTCCCAGCCGAATATCCCCGCCGCCCACCCACCGGCCGCGCGAGATCAAAAATTGCGCCAGAAAGAAGCCTCCGCCAATCAATATGGCGACGCCGAGATTACCGAGTAGAGCGGAAAACGCGGAAAATGAAAATATTTCAAGGAAAAGAAACGGACCGATATTAAAGGCGGCTAAAATAATAGAACCGAAAAGGGCGACGATCATCGCCGGAACGCTTAAAAAATCCGGAATAATGTATTTGGTGTAATCCAAAACAAAAATCGCGATTAGGAAGCTCGCATAAACCATGAAAAAGAAAAATTTGGGCGATATTCCCAAAACCAAAAACCCAAGGACAAAAATTATGCCGGTTACTGCTTCAACCAAAGGATATTGCCAAGAAATTTTTCTCTTGCAATACCGGCATCGTTCTCGCAAAAATAGGAAGCTCCAAACTGGAATCAAATCCCAAGCCCCCAGAGAATGTTTGCATTTCGGACAATGCGAGCGATCTTTCACAATGCTTTTTCTTTTGGGCGCGCGCAAAACAACGACATTTAGGAAACTGCCAACCGCTGATCCGAAAATGAAAAATAAAAGTGAGTATAAGATGGTTTCAATCATAAAACCATTATATAATTTTATACCCAAAAACAAAAGCCCTCCGACTATTGTCGGAGGGCTTTTGCTTGGTTTATTAAGCCAACTTTAGCATTATTGAACCACATCCGGAGGAGTGGCGGTGTGAGCGCCGGTGGTGTACCCACCCGCGCCGCTTTCCAGATTAAAGGTGAGTGTGTATGACGCGCACGGACCGGTTGTGCAAGCCGCTCCAGCCGCAGTTGTTGAGGTGTAGGTATAATCTGCGCCATTGGGAGTCGGATTAGCAGGAACTTTCACCATATACACGGGTGTTCCTGTGCCGGTAGAAACTCCGAATCCGGTGGCATCAAGCCGTCCAGTGGTAGTAGGCGCACCCAGCACAGTGGCGGATGCGACTGCCGGATACCCATTCAGATCAACAAAATAAAGCTCCAAAGCGTTTTGGATTCCTTTGACATCGGTCAGCCGTCTGGTGTCTCGGCCCTTCGCGCGAGCAGTGCCGAGCGCAACCACGGAAATCGTGGCCAAAAGACCGATAATCAGCAACACGACCAATAATTCAATTAAAGTAAACCCTTTTTTATTTGATGTAAGTGATTTCATTCTGTCACCTCCTTTCAATTTATCTTATTTTATTATTTTAGATAAATATATTATATACCAAATTTCACTAAAAATCAAGATCTATTTACCATCTCCCAAATATTGCCTGATTTTTTCCACCACTTCAGACGGCATAAAATGAGCTTTCACCAAATAATCCTGTGCACCCAAGGCAATGCCTCTTTCTACATCTTCTTTTTGGCCCAGGTTGGTCATCAAAATTACCGGTATTTTCTTAGTTTCCGGATTATCTTTCAAATGCTTTAAAGCGGTAAAACCGTCCATTTTCGGTAAAATTATATCAAGAAGGATTATATCCGGCCCCTGGGAAACGGCCAATTCCAGCCCCTTTGCCCCGTCTTCAGCCAATATCACATCAAAACCTTCAAGCTTCAGCTTGGTGTCATACATTCCGGAAAGAAACGAATCGTCTTCTATAAGTAAAATTTTTATCTTTTTGTCTGCCATAAAAATTAAATAACATTAGTAATCGACATTGGACTCCTTTATTATACGAAATTTTGAAAAAGAATACAAATCTTCGTTGAAAGCCGTATTTTCTCCAATTTTACCGCTCGGCTCTGCCGGCAGAGCAACGGTTATCTTAACATCGCCTTCGGAAACGGCAGTCTCTGAAATTAGCCTAACCAAAGGCAATTCTACCTCAAGAATTTGCTTGAATCCGGATAGCGAATTCGGCTCGCCATTTATTTCCAAATCAAAGACTTTCTGATTGGGGTAAGATTGCGCCAAATCATCGCGCTCATCTACGCTCTTTATTGAAATTCCGTAAGGCTTGCCCCGCTCTTCGAAATTTTTCCTCACTTCTTCGCCGGAAGCGTTTTTCCAAAACGATTTGACGACTACATCAAGATCAGAAGAATAATTGGCCAAAGCTTGACGGTAAAGCTCTAATTTTTCAGAGGTCGCTTGGTATTCATTTAATTTTTGGTCATAAGCATTTTTTTCATTCTCAAGACCTTTAGGCAAAGTCTGAAATTTTTGGAACATCGGATTAACAAAGAAAAAACCGCCCCCGGCCAAAATCAGAATAGCGCCTATAATAGCCGACCACTCGATCACTTGCGGCCAAAAAAATGGATTAGGCGGCTTGATTATTTTTGCGTTTTGCGGATCAGTGCTTGCCATAATTCATTTATTGGTTTTCACTCTTATTTTCCGATTTGAAAATTTCATAAAGGATTTGCGTTTTTTGCGCCAAAGTGTCCGATTCCTGCGCGTATTGGCCGACATTTTTAATTATTTTTTCAACTGCAAGGCTCCGCTCTTCATAAGTCGCTTTCACTTTTTCTAAAGCTATTACCCAGCGGTTCAGGACAAAAAACGATCCGGCAATGAAAGATGCGGCGAAAACCAGAGACAAAATCCCTGCCCCGGCTACGACCCAGATGGACGGAGCCGGCTTGATTATCTTTTTTTGCGGCATTACGGCGACCTGCGGTTTTGGCTTAGGCGCTGGTGCGGCTTCTTTGGCCGCTCCGATATTTATCTTATCAATCGGTACTGACGGCGCCTTTTTTTCAAAAGACGGCATTACTTCTATTTTTTTAATGGGCGGCGGAGGGGGAACCGCCGGCTGTCTCTGCGCTATCGGAGCTATCGGCTCGGCCGGTTTTTCAATATTTTTCTGAACAATTGATGATATATCCGGCAAAATTATGCCATCGGACGCTTTTTTAATTACCACTGGTGCTGGCTTCGGCTGTGCCGGAATAGTTATCGGGGTCGGCAGTTTTTGCGGCAGCGGCGCTTTCATCACTTCCGGTACGGGCATCGGCTTGAGCGGCGATGGCGGCGCCTGCGGCGGAGCCGGAGGCAAAACATCTTTGGGTGTTTGCAATAGAGATTGGGCCGCGATTGCCGCATCCTCGGGAGACGGCTTGGGCGCCGATCTTTTGAAAAATCGGCTGAAAAAATTTATTGAAGAAAATTTACCGGCCACTTTTTGTCCTTTTGAATGGTCAATAATCTTCGGAGCGGCCGTCCTGATGCGCTCTATTTCTTTTTCTTTCTTGGCGCGGACATTTTTGGAAAGAAGATTTACATCCAGCATAAATTTCATCTGATATTTTTCATGGCCAATCCGATGGCGACGGAAAAACGCGGGCCGATTTCCTGAAGCAGCGCTTTAAGTTCATTTGGATAAATCACTCTGGCCCAAGGATCGCCGAGAAATGTCTTGACTCCCAGGGTATTGTCCAAATACTGGCCAAAAGCCGGCAAAAGACTGGAACCGCCGGTCAGAATTATTTTTTCAATCGCGTCCATTCGGGCATAGCTTAATTTTTGTTTTTCGTACAAATCCATTGAAAATCTGATTTCATTGACGAATTGCCCGAAAAAACCGTCAAATTCCCGAATAATTCCGTTTTGCGCATCCTTTGGCAGCGCCGCCAGATCGCGCTTGACTTGTTCCGCTTCCGGGGTGTCTATTCCCAATCGCCTGACCAGCTCTTTTGAAAAGCTTACTCCCCCCACCTGTATGCTGCGATTAACCAAAGGAATCCCCGAAGACACTACGATCATATCGCAAGTTTCGCCGCCCACATCAACGATTAAAATGGCGGACGGATCATTGCCGATCAAAGCGCGCTCCAAAGCAAAAGCCTCGGTCTCAATGCCTATCAAATCCAATCCGGCTTTTTCAAAAACTTCGCCGTATCTTTCCACGGTCTTGACCGGCGCGGCCAGCAAAAGAACATTCACAAAAGGATTTTTACTCTGCGCCTCTTTATCTTTTTTGCCGCCTTCCAAAACCTGCCACTCCAGCCTGATTTCCTCAACCGGCAGATTCATTAATTTTTTCGCTTCCCATTGCACAGCCCGTTCCAAATCGCCTCTTTTCATCGGAGGAAAGCTTACCACGGCGTTGAACACCGCGAAATTGGGCAAAGCCGCGCACACATGCTTGCTTTGGCAACGCGATTTCTCAACCAGCAATTTTAATCTTTTAGCCAATTCGTCAACTTCTTTGTCCGACAAATCGTTATTAATTGAAAATGGAGCGGCCACTGATCCGTAAGTGTAGAGTTTTGGCCGCTTATTCTCTATATGGAATTCCACCAGCTTTATTTCCGCCGATCCCAAATCAATTCCCAAAAAACCGGCGCTTTTATTAGTCGCCATATAAGGTTGACATTAAATGTAAAAATTTATACAATATAAGCATTACTAATTATACCATAAATATTATTATTAGCAATTATTCAATGTATGACTACCCCCTTAATTATCACGCTCATTGTTATCGCCGTCTTGGCTATGATCGCGGTATTTATTTACAATTCGCTCATTGTCAAGCGCAATCGCGTGGACGAAGCTTGGAGCGACATTAATGTCCAGCTCAAACGCCGATACGATCTTATTCCTAATTTGATTGAAACAGTCAAAGGATACGCCAAGCACGAAAGGGAGCTTTTTGAAAAAGTGACGCAAGCCCGATCCGCGGCCATGGGCGCCGGAACAATAACGGAAAAAGCGCAAGCGGAAAATATGCTGTCGCAAACTCTTAAATCGCTTTTCGCGGTTTCGGAAAATTATCCGGATCTTAAGGCTTCGCAAAACTTCTTACAGCTTCAAGACGAATTGTCCGACACGGAAAATAAAATCCAAGCGGCCCGCCGATTCTACAACGGCAATGTGCTTGAATTCAATAATACCGTTCAGCAATTCCCGACTAATGTTTTTGCCGGAATATTCAATTTCTCAAAGCGGGACTTTTTTCAACTGGAAAACGAAGCGGAAAAGCAAGTACCTAAGGCTTCTTTTTAAGACAGGTTCAAACTATTTCAAAGTTTTAAGCTTTGCGTTTTAAGTTTTAAGTTCCTAAGGTATGTACAATCAAATCGCCCTGAATAAGCGCAGAACGGTTATTTTAATCGCGGTTTTTATCGCGATTATTTTGGCTGTCGGCTACGCGATCAGCATCATTTCAAATAATAATCCTTCCGCGTATCTTATTTTCGCGCTTGGATTTTCTCTGGTATCCTCATTGGCCGGATATTATTCTGGTGATAAAATGGCGTTGTGGTCGGCTGGGGCCGTATCGATCCAAAAAGAACAAAATCCTTATGTTTATCGCATGGTAGAAAATCTTTGCATTACGGCCGGACTTCCCGCCCCGAAAGTTTATCTCATCCCCGATCCGGCGCCCAATGCTTTTGCCACGGGCAGGGATCCCAAACATGCTTCCATCGCCTTGACTACCGGACTTATTGAACGGCTGGAAAACGAAGAATTGGAAGGAGTGATCGCCCACGAACTTTCGCACATAAAAAATTACGACATCCGGCTAATGACCATTGCGGTGGCGCTGGCCGGTACGATCGTGCTTCTTTCCGATTGGTTTCTCCATATGGGATTTTTCGGCGGGCGGCGCAACGACAATAATCGCGGAGGCGGCGCTTTGGGAACCGCGGTTTTTGTTCTGGGTATCATTATGATGATCCTGGCGCCTTTGATCGCGCAACTAATCCAACTGGCGATTTCCCGGCGCAGAGAATTCTTGGCCGATGCCTCGGGCGCTTTGCTTACGCGCTATCCGGCAGGCCTTGCTTCAGCTTTGCGAAAAATCAGCGAATACAAACAGCCGATGATCAATGCTTCCAATGCCACGGCGCATTTGTACATATCCAATCCTTTTGGCGGATCGGGTAAACGCCTGGCCGCTATGTTCTCCACCCACCCGCCCATTGAAGACCGGGTTAAAGCGCTGGGCGAAATGATAATTTAAATGTTCTTTAATAAATTTTTAAAAACTTTTTTTGACTTCATATTCCCGATTGAGTGCGTCGGTTGCGGAAAAAACGGTTCTTTTTTGTGTCCGGGCTGTTCGGCAAAAATCAAAATAATTCCCGTCCAGACCTGCCATTATTGCCGCAAACTACGGGCATTTGGCAAAACTTGCGATCAATGCTTAAGCAAAAATCGGCTGGACGGATTATTTATTTTAGGTCCTTATGACCAGCCGATATTGAAAGATGCGATTCACGCTTGGAAGCACGAGAGGGTAAAGGAAATCGGAAACATTTTAGGCCTTTGGGCGGCCAAAAACCTCAATTCCTCTCTTTTTCAAAGCTCAATCATTGTCCCCATTCCTCTGCATAAGCAAAGGCAATTTGACCGCGGATTCAATCAGTCCGAGCAGCTGTCGCTTATTTTGGCGCAAAAATTTCAAATTCCGGCAAAAACCCTGCTGATAAAGATCAAAGATACCGAACCGCAATCTTCTTTAAATCGGGAAAAGCGCCTCCTGAATATTCGCGGCGTTTTTGCCCCGGCGAAAGACGCAAAATTAAACGGCGAAAACATAATCCTCATTGACGACATCACCACCACCGGCGCCACCATGGAAGAAGCGGCCAAAACTTTAAAAAAATCAGGTGCAAAATCGATCTTTGGATTAGCACTCGCGCACGGCTCTTGATCATTGCCTTTTCGCGTCAAAAATGATACAATGATCGTATAGAAATGATGCAATCTTATTTGTTATTTTTTTCTTTTATGTATAATTGGTCAACGGATGAAAAAAAGCTTAGGAAAAATAAGCGAATGTTCGCCATTTGGAAGATTGAGCAAATGGCCAATTTTGGTTTGAACGGCAAAAAAATTTCAAAAAATCAACTAAGAAAACATTGGTCAGAGATACAAATTGATCCGATTCGCAGAAAATTTTTATCACTTCTTTTGTATGGTAAAAAAGATCTTAACAAAAAGACAGCTCCTCATTCTTGAAACAATCGCCAAAGACGCGTTGATTCAAAAGAATTTTTACTTAACCGGCGGGACTGCTCTTGCCGGGTTTTATTTGCGTCACAGGTTTTCTGAAGATTTGGATTTTTTCTCGGAACAAGAATTTGACGCAACCGCGATTTCCGCTTTTTTTCAAAAAACAAAAAAAGAGCTGAATATAAAAAAAATTGATTTTCAGCAAAGTTATAACCGTAATTTGTTCTTTCTTCATTTTTCCAATGAAATAGTAAAAACGGAATTCACCTATTTTCCTTTTCACGAGATTGAAACCCCTATTATTAAATGCGGGATTCAAATTGACAACTTGATAGACATTGCCGTCAATAAGCTTTTTTCCATTTACCAAAGATCCGTAGCACGCGACTATATTGATCTTTATTGCATAATCCAAGATACCGGATGGACTATCGCCGAATTGACTAAAAAAACCAAAATAAAATTTGACTTTCACATTGACCCTCTTCAACTCGGCGCGCAATTTATTAAAGCGGAGACCGTGGCGGACCTGCCGCGGATGATTAAGCGAATTCCCGAACAAAAATGGCGTAATTTTTTCCTCAAAGAAGCGGAGAAATTCAAAAACCAAATTCTTCGCTAATGCCTTCAATTAATCAATGATCTGACGGAAATAACTGAAAACATTGGAACTTATTTTATTATTATGGAAAAACCGAATTTTCTTGAAAGCTATAAAATACACGACAAACCGGAGGCGATTCAAGCCGCCGAAAGAAAAGAAATCCGCACCAAAGAAAACGGCATTGTGACCGACCGTTCAGAAAGAATCCAAGCTTATCTGGAGCGTTTGGAAGAGATATTTTATCATCCTGATCCCGAAGCAAGAGACAACCGAGTGAATATTTTTAAGGAAAAATTTCTTTATCCGGCGGTCTTGATAAAAAAAGAGAATTTTCCGGACAGCTATTTTGAGTATCAAAAACAGCAAGTCCGGGAAAGGGGCTTAGGCGAAGTGTCGTTTACCGATGAACAAAAGCGGGAAGAAATCGCCAAAGTGATGGAAAGCCAGAGATTAAGCTTAGATGCTTGGCTGGAGTATCTGACAAGCGCTGACTGCCAATATCCAACCGATGTCAAATACTTTGCCGCCCAAGGCGTTCTTAAGCTGGGAAATTTTGACACAAGCAAATATTCTTTTGCCCGCCGGGACAAAGCCACCACCGCGCCTTTTGCCGAAATTGACCGCGAAGCTCTTTCCATCGTCTTAGGCGCTTTGGAAGCCAGACACCGCGGCAAAGACGCTTCCAATTATTCAGAGGAATTGCTCGCGCTCATAGACAATAAAAACAGCTTCGGCGATATGTACGCCGAAACAATGCGCGATCTTGACAAAAAAATAGACAAAGAATCTTTGCTTCCCATCACGGACGGCGAATGGCGCGTGTTTAAAAAAGGCGGCAATCCGCAAGAATTGGTCCAAAGTTTGTCCGGCAAAAGAAGCAATCTCTGCATTGCCGACATCGGTTCGGCTACTCGCTATCTGGAAACAGGGTCGGTGGAAGTGTATTTTTCGCATAATCGGGCAAAACAACCCGTTATGCCTCGCATTGCTATGGCTATTTCCGATCAAGGAGTTTATGAAGTGCGGGGCACCTATAACAAAAATGAGGATGTGGATCCTTTCATATCCGAAACAAATGTGCTTTCTCAAAGACTGGAAAATATTACCAATGGCGACAAATACGCAAAACAAGACGCTTGTATGAAACGAATGACTGATATTTATAATAAGTGTTTTAAAGTGGACAGAAAAACAGGGGAGAAAACTTATCTTAATCCGGAATTGACTAAAAAAGACCTCGTTTTTCTTTACGAAATAGACCAACCTATAGAAGGGTTTGGCTATCAAAAAGACCCCCGCATTGCCGAACTCCGCGCTCAAAGAAATAAAGAAGAAGATATGCTTGTTACCTTTGATTGCTCCAAAGAGCAGATCGCGCATAATGTTGACGAAGTAAACGAAGACACCAAAGCCTACATCGGTGAATGGAACCCGGTAATCTTCCAAACAATCAAACAATTCCCGCACATCAAGCACCTCTACGAATCTTTCCCAGAAAATAAGATATTTATGCAAACTCTGGAAACCGATCCGAACATCAATTCACCTGAAAAAGCAGAAGAAGCAATGATAGTAAGAAACATCCATTTAACCGACTGGGGGGAAAACATTCTTTACAAAACCGAATTCAGCCGTGAAGACAAGACATACGAGCTCGTGCAATTTACCGCGGAACAGCTTGGTTTTCCTAATGGCGCGACTACTGATGAAATATATGCCAAAGCAAAAGAATTAGGATTAGATCTGTGTCCGGCTGAAGTCGGCCCGCATTTGCGCCTAAAATATGAAGGCAAGGATTGGAAATTAATTGCTATGAAACAGATTACCTACCGCGTTGGCAGCCCGGGCGTGTTCAGCCTGTCTTGGGGCGGCGGACAGCTGATACTCCACGCGAACTACGCCAAGCCGGACGACGGGTGGGGTCCGAACGACGAGTTTATCTTCTCCCGCCCTCCTTCGTCCCGATAAATCGGGACTACGGACGGGCACAGCCATCCTTCGCATAAAGTTACGAATGGCACGGCAAGTTAGAATTTTAGAATTTTTGTTTCTTTTTTAAAACGGCTTAATTTTAATCAGCGATAAATATATTTATGTCGTACATCTGCCGATCGCCCGATATACGACATTTAAAATAACATTACTTAAGTCGCTCACGACCGTGGTTAATCTAAGTAATTTATTTTTAATTTATGAGATTCAAACTTAGGTCAAAATACAAGCCCACCGGTGATCAGCCGCAGGCGATTGCCCAGTTGGTCGCCGGTCTTGAGAAGGGATATGAAAAACAGACTCTTTTGGGCGTGACCGGTTCGGGCAAGACTTTTACCATGGCCAATGTGATTGAAAAAATGCAAAAGCCGACGCTGGTCATTTCACACAATAAAACTCTGGCCGCCCAGCTGGCCGCGGAATTCAAGGACTTTTTTCCGGACAATGCCGTGCATTATTTTGTTTCTTATTACGATTATTATCAGCCCGAAGCGTATATTCCCCAGACCGACACTTATATTGAAAAAGAAACGGCTATAAACGAAGAAATAGACCGCTTGCGCAACGCCGCCACCGCCTCGCTTTTATCAAGGCAGGATGTGATTGTCGTGGCGTCCGTTTCTTGCATTTACGGTTTGGGCAATCCGCAGGATTATTTGGATGTCAGTTTCGGATTAAGGGTTGGAGAAAATTTGAAATTGCGCGAAGTGATGAAAAGTTTGATCAGCCTGCAATACGAGAGAAGCACTGCAGACATCCACCGCGGCAGTTTTCGCGTCAAAGGCGATATTTTGGAAATTTTTCCAAGCTACGAGGAAACAGTCTGGCGCGTCCAATTTTTCGGAGATAATATTGAAAAAATCTCCAATATTCATCCGCTGACCGGCAAAGAAAACAAAAGAGTGTCTGATCTGCGCGTTTTTCCGGCCAAGCATTTTGTGTCTCCCGAAGAAAAAGCCGATCCGGCCGTCCGATCTATAAAAATTGAATTGGCCTCGCATTTAGAAAAACTCAAAAACGAAGAAAAGATTTTGGAAGCGGAAAGAATCGTCCGCCGCACTCGCTTTGACATCGAGATGATCAAAGAGACGGGATATTGCCAAGGCATTGAAAATTATTCGCGTCATTTTGACGGGAGGGAGTCCGGCGAGCCGCCATATACTCTGATTGATTATTTTATAAAATCATCGGGCGGGAAAAATTTTCTGACGATCATTGACGAATCCCACATAACTATTCCGCAAATCGGCGGAATGTACGAAGGCGACCGCTCCAGAAAGCAAACCCTGATTGATTATGGATTCCGCCTACCCTCGGCGCTGGACAATCGGCCGCTTAAATTTGAAGAGTTTACGCGAAAAATCGGACCGCAAATTTTTACATCGGCAACGCCGGCCAACTATGAAATAACGCATTCCCAAGCGGTGGTGGAACAATTGATCCGCCCCACCGGACTTCTTGATCCGAAAATTGATATTCGCAAAACCGCCAATCAAATTGACGATATTTTAAGTGAAGTTAATTTGCGCGTTAAAAAACGCGAACGCGTTCTTATTACGACACTCACCAAGCGCTTGGCCGAAGATTTGTCAAAATATTTGGAAAATGCGGGCATCAAGGTCAATTATCTTCATTCGGACATTGAGACATTTCAAAGACTGGAGATCTTGCGCGATTTGCGCTCCGGCGTTTATGATTGTTTGGTCGGCATCAATCTTTTGCGCGAGGGACTGGATCTGCCGGAAGTGTCGCTCGTGATGATCTTGGACGCGGATAAAGAGGGATTTTTGCGGTCAGTAAGCTCGCTTATTCAGACAATGGGCCGGGCCGCGCGCCATGCCCAAGGCCAGGTGATTATGTACGCGGATAATCTCACCCGCTCAATGAAAGAGGCGATCAGCGAAACCAATCGGCGGCGGAAAATTCAGGAAGCTTATAACAAAAAGTATCGCATTACACCAAAAACCATTCACAAAGCGATCCGCGAAGACACTTGGCTGCCGCAAAAAAAAGAAAAAGCCGTTCCGAAAATAAATTTATACAAAATCCCGCAAGAAGAACTGCCGTTTATTATTAAAGACTTAACCAATAAAATGGAACTGGCCGCCCAAAACCTGGAATTTGAACAAGCCGCTCTTTTGAGAGATCAAATCAAAGAAATTAAAGAAAGGATAAAGAAAGAAAAATAAACTAACTTTTATAATCTCTGGTCGCACATTGAACGATCGCACCATCTGCGACCCAATCAAAAAGACTGAAAAAAGGGCAGAAAAAAACCAAAAAATAAGGGCAGACCGATGAGCGGTCTGCCCCGAAAGTGAGATTTGAATTATTTTTTATTTGCGCGGAATTCGGCAAAGGTGACATTTTGCCCGAATCGATCGCGCGATTTTGTTAGCCTGGCTTTTCCTATCCGGCTGGAAATTTGCGCGTATCTTCTGTTCATATAAACACGAGAGATTATTTGTCCGGCTTTTGAAAGATTTGGTAAAGTTCTTACAGCCGCGAAAATTTGCGACCGATTAACGACTCTTTCGATAATGGATGGCCAAGAATAAAGCGCTTTCCAAAGATCAAAAAATCCTTGCTCCAGCTGCTCCGGTGTCATCAGCTCCGGATAATAAACTACATGGCGGCCATCGTAATTTTCCCAATTATCATCAAAGATTCGCCCTTCTTTCGCATAGCGTTTGTAGAGTTCAGTGCCGGGCAAGGGTACGAGAATATTAAGAAGAGAAATTTCAATCCTATTTTTTACCAGAAAATCATACGAATCTTCAAAGACTTTTACCGTGTCAGAATCAAACCCGAAAACCATTCCGGCATTAAGCATAATTCCAAGGTCATGGAATTTTTTTATCTGGTCCGGATATTTCTCCACCTCATTGAAGCTCTTACCGGCCAAAGCCAGTGATTCTTTGGAGACTGATTCAATTCCCACAAACATACCGATGCATCCGGATTTAGCCATCAGCTCTCCCATATCGTATTCAATTCCTTTATGCCTTACGCTTTTATCGACCGAGTAAAGATTTGTCTGTCCTCCCCAGCAAAATTTAGGGAAATCTTTTTTTACCTCGCCCAATTCAAGCGCGAGTTCGGCGAAATAACTCCTATCAAAGCAGATATTGTCGTCCACGAAAGCAAAGAATGAACTACCAAGACCTGATTTGCGCTGCGACAAAGTTTCGCGAATATCGTCCGCGACTGCCTTAGCTTCGCGCTTTCTGAAGGTCGGACCGTTGAATGATGTGACCGAGCAAAACTCGCAATTCAGAGGGCAACCGCGCGTGGCCTGGCGGCTGTTCTTCACTAAAAACTTATCCGAACCGATCAGATCATATCTTGGTTTTGACCAAATTTCTGATTTGGGACGGCCGTTTGCGCGATAAATTTTCTGCAAATTGTCATTAAAAATATCGCATACCAATTTTCCCCAAACTTCTTCCGCCTCGCCCAAGACCACCGCGTCGGCGTACGGCTCTATTTCTTCTTCAAACCGCTCACGATGATGATCATACAGCGAGGTCACATGAACGCCTCCCCAAACAACGATTTTTCCCCGTTTTTTAAATTTGCGGGCGATTTTCGCGGCACGATTGGCTTTGTAGCTCATATTTACGGAGAGGGCTACAACATCAGCGTCAACCGCATCAAACATTTCTTCTGTTTCCAATGGCTCAATCGCTTCGTCAATCGCTTCAAATTCGGCAAAATCGGGAGTCAATGCGCCCAGCACAGCAGCGGTCAAAGAAGGAAAACCGATAAACGATATATCCTCCTTCGTATAACCCTCTACCTTATCAAAGGTCTCCGGTGTTACGAATAATATTTTCGTTTTCATTTCTTCTCTCCTTATATGGTTGTTTTTGGTTAATTTTACAAAGAACTGCCAACCAATAGTAAAACAAGCCGGCACTATTGTCAAATATAAAAAATTATGATAAACTTCAATATATTTAGAAATTAAGGATTAAAAATTAAAAATTTTCTCTATTATGCCTATCAAAAAAGCCTCGTGGAAATCTTTGCGCCAATCGCGCGTGCGCGCATTGCGGAACAAGGCCCGCAAAATCGTCCTTAAATCGGGCTTAAAAACGGCCGCCAAAGCGATAAAAAGCAAAAGCGCCGAAGCGGGCGAAACCGTGAAAAAGGCGATTCAAGCCCTTGATCGGTCGGCCAAAAAGAAATTGATCAAAAAAAACACCGCGTCCAGGCTGAAATCGCGGCTGATGAAAAAGCTTAATTTGTCGGCTAAGTAGTTTTTCTCGCCGTTTCCGCTATTTTTACAATCAAGCGATCCAGAAGGATTAGCGGCGAAAGAGCGGTGGTTTTCAAATCGCTGTCCGCCTCAATCAAAACATTCAAAATCAATTTTATCTTATCGTCTGAAAAGCGCCTGGAAAATTCCAGCGCTTTTTTTTGCGCGAAAGGATGAAGATCCGGCCGGGCAACACCGGCTTTGGCCTCCCAAATATTTCTGAATTGGCCGGTGAGGATTGCGAAAAATTCCTGAAAACTAGTGCCTGATTCCAAAAGGCGCCCGGCCGCCCGCAGACTGAAATGAGTGTTGCCGGAAATTATTCCGTCTAAAATTTCAAAAACAGTTTGCTCCGAAGCGACGGGAATATTTAGCTTTACGCTCGGCAATGTGATATTTTTTTGAGTAAGAGCGGAAAGCTTTTGCAATTCATTGTTCAATTTCCAAAGATCGGCTCCAATTCTTTCGGCCATTTCGCGCCCGGCTGCCGCTTCTATTTTTGCTCCGATTTTCTTGCATTCAAGCTCAATCCATTGAATCAACTCTTTCCCAAAGAGTTCGGGAAAATATTTCACATACGGCGAATCCAAAAGAATTTGTTCCAATTTTTTAGAGCTTTCTTTAGTCTTAACCTTTGTCTTGGCGGCGTTTTTGCTCGGCTTTTTCGCTTTCGCTTTCGCTCCGATTTTATGATCCTCCCAAACCACGATAATATGCTCGCCGCCCGAAGAATCTTTGGCTAAAATATCAGTCAGTATATTTTTAAATGCCGCCGGCGTCTCCAGAGCTTTTTTTAAAATAACCAGTCGGCGGCGGGAAAAAAGAGACGGCGCAAACATCGCGCTCTGTAAAATTTCCAAAGCGCTATCATCTTCGCCGTTGATAATTGCGATGGATGATCCGCTCGGATCCACTTCGCGCTTGAATTTTTCCTTGATTTCCTCAAGCGCGCGCATTGAGCTGAAAGAATCTTCGCCATGAAGGACTATTAACATATACTTGACTTTTTACACAAATATGCTATGATTTACCAGTTATTGTACATTTATTTTAACCCTAAAACAAGCCCGCCTTCGCATAAAGCTACGGAGGGCAAAGGAGGTGTCAAATGTGCTGTGAATTAAAGAAAGAGGAGCTGGATCCAGAATTAAAAAAAATATTATCTGATTTATTGTTAGAAGACGGTCTTTGTCCCAAAGATGACGACCAGCTTATTGAGTGGGTCAACCATTCTCCCTACCGCACCTTACTCAAGCGCACCCCTCACGAATTTATACCCTCTGTCATTCCTGTAAAAATAGGAGTCTAAAAACTTGACTGAATTCCCGCGTTCGCGGGGATGACAAACTTATATTCAGCCCCTTTACATTTTCACTGGGGCTTTTTATTTTTCCCAATTTTTACCAATATTTGTTTCAACCGTGATCGGCACGCCAAGATCGTAAACTTGTTCCATTGTTTTTTTAATGATTTTTGCCGCTTCTTCCGCTTCGTTTTCCGGTACTTCAAAAATCAATTCGTCGTGAATCTGCAAAATCATTTTCCAAAGCCCATTGGCAATTTGCGGAATTTCATAAAGCTTGATCATTGCCAATTTCATCAAATCCGCGGCCGTGCCCTGGATCGGATGATTGACCGCTTCGCGTTCGGCCGCTGATTTCATCCTCTGATGCTCGGTCTGAAGTTCGGGGAAAAAACGGCGCCTGCCAAATAAAGTTTCCACGAATCCTTTTTCGTAAGCGGCTTGCTTTATGGATTCCAGATATTTATAGATACCTTTGTGCACGGAAAAATATTTTTCAATAAACGCCTGCGCTTCGTCTCGGGAAATTCCCGTACCGGCCGACAAGCCCATCGCCCCCATCCCGTACATAATCCCAAAATTTACGGCCTTGGCATTGCGCCGCATTTCCGGAGTCACCTTGTCCGGAGCCGTCTCCCAAATCTCCGCGGCCGTGCGCGTATGTATATCTTCACCATTTTTAAAAGCCGCAAGCATTGTCTTGTCATTTGAAAGAGCCGCCGCAATCCGCAATTCAATTTGGGAATAATCGGCCGATATCAGCATATTTCTTTTTTCCGCGATAAATGCCCGCCGAATTTTTTTTCCAAAATCCCCCCTGATCGGAATATTTTGCAGATTTGGATTGGACGAAGACAGCCGGCCTGTGGCCGTGACGGTCTGATTAAAGCTCGTATGAATGCGGCCCGTGGTTTTATTGATCAGTTCGGGCAAGGCGTCCAAATAGGTGGAGGTCAATTTAGCCAATTCGCGAGATCGGAAGAGC
>SCPX01000020.1 GCA_004298615.1 Patescibacteria group bacterium
CCGGACGGTTTATGGCCGGAACAGCCGGAACGGTCCAGCTCGGTCTTCAGGATTATTCCGGGATGAATCAGGCGACCGGCGGATGGCTGGCGGCCGGAGCAACCGCGACAACCGCTCTCACCTATACGGACAACATCGTGGTCGGAGGCGTCGCTTCCGGCGGTCCGGTCGGCATGAATCAGAACCCGGAGGATTATCTGGATACATTGAATAATGCCGCCACGCTTCGTTTGCGCACCACCGCGGACGGAGCAACGACCAGCAATTCCGTTCGGCAGTGGGATTTTGGGATGGTGGCGGTGCAGTGGGTAAAAACTAAACCTCTTTTTAATCAATCCGCTTATCGCTGGTTTAATAATGCCGATTCAACCGATGTGGGTTCGGCTCTCGCGGCGCAAAACACGGCCGCCACGGCCCCAACGCAAGGGATGCCGTTTCGTCTGCGGCTTCTTCTTCATATAAGTGATAGACAAGTGAACGCAAGCGGACAGAGTTTGAAACTTCAATTCGCTCAGCAGGCCGGAGCTTGCGATACGAGTTTTACCGGAGAAACATACTCGGATGTTGCGGCTGGCTCCGGCGTTATCAGATATTATAATAATGCGACGCCGGCGGACGGAGCAAATTTGACGGCCAATGCTGGTGACCCAACGCACAGCAGCGATACGATCGTCAATCAAACATACGAGGAAGCGAATAATTTTAGTAATGCTGTATCAGCAATTCCAAAAGGCCAAGACGGTAAATGGGATTTCGCCCTAGTTGATAATTCCGCGATTGGCGGGACAATATATTGTTTTCGGGCTGTTAAATCCGATGGAAGTTTATTGAATACTTATACGGTGATTCCGGAAATCACCACCAGCACGGGCGGCTCAATCCCATCGTCCGGCACTTATGAATCGCCCGTTTTTGATTCTGCGCAAACCGGTGAAACCGCCGGCATCAAATCGGGGTTTAATACGATTACTTGGGCTGAAAACAGACCGAGCACGGGCGGCGCCACCACGGTTAAATTTCAGCTCGCGAGCAATACGGATAACGCAACCTGGAATTATGTTGGGCCCGATGGCACGGCTTCAACTTGGTACGGATGCGGTCAAGCCGGATTTTCAAATTATTGTTCGGGAACCTGCCCGAATGATGTTAGCACGACAAATATTTGCCGAATATCTCCGGATCATAACAATAATCGTTATTTTAAATACAAATTCACTCTTTGCAACGAAACCGGTTGCAGCGGATCAAACGGGACATCAACGCCTTTGGTTGAAAAAGTGATTTTAAATTGGAGCCCGTAACTTGTATCTTATAACTTGCAACTCATAATTTATGATTAATAATCTCAAGTATAAGCAATTTAAAAAAGATGCAAGATGCAAGATGCAAGATGCAAGACGCGGTTTTTCACTCGTAGAGCTCATTATGTATCTCGCCATTATTGGCTCTCTGGTGGGTGTCGTGGTGGGGATGTTTGTGAGCTTTAATCGCTTGCGCGTGAAATCGGAGAGCCAGACCGAGCTTTCCCAAAACGCGCGATCGGCGGTGGAGCGTTTGAGGCAGGAGATTGTGAAAGCGGTAAGTGTTGATTCTCCAAGCGCCGGATCATCAGCTAATGCGCTTAATTTGGTAATGGCTTCCAGTTGGACTTGTTTTCGGATCAACGCTAATATTTTGGAAATGTCCGAAGGCGGAAGCGGCGCTTGCAGCGGATCATGGAATCCCATCACTTCAAGCAAAGTAGGTATCACCAACTCGGATATTTTTACGCGCATTGACAATAACGGCGCCAAGTCCACGATTCAAATAAAATTAACACTTACTTACAATAATCGCACTGAATACACTTACACGACGCAGACGACAGCGGGGTTGCGATGAGCGAATCTTATAACTTGCATCTCGCATCTCGTATCATTAATATTTTTTTTCAATTAAATATTAAAGGTTAAAAATAAATTAACAGTTGTTATGACAGTTCAAGATTTTTACAATAAGATACAGGATGCAAGATGCAGGATACACGACAACCGCGGCGTTGCCCTCCTGCCGATGATTCTCGTCCTCTTCGGATTGGTGATGGTGGTGGGCGTGGCCATTGCCGGAATCAGCGTTTCGGAAAACACGATCTCGTCCACCAAAGACGCTTCGGACGAGGCGCTGGCCATTGCCGAGTCAGGCATCCAAGACGCACTGATGAAGCTCTCGCGCAACATGGATTTTGTGAGCGCTGGATACAATTTGTCTGTTTCCGACGGAACTGCTACAATAATAGTGCCGTTCGGAGGATTTCCTAAAAATATCACTTCATCGGGAACATTAAACAGCAAGACAAGAAAAATTCAATTAACCGTCAATGCTGACGCGAACGGAAAAATCACCCAATCCGGCTGGACGGAAATAGCGCCGTAACGAGTTTGTAGTGGGTAGTAAATAGTTTGTAGTCCGTTGCCTGCTGTTCACCTCTTATCTACCAACTACTCACTACCAACTACTAACTAAATATGGATCTTCGCCATCTCTTTATTCCCGAACCGCCTTTGACCGCATTGGCCATAAGCCAGGAAGCGGCGGTTTTGTTGTCTTTAAAAAAAACATCCAAGGGTTTGAAAAAAGAATTTATCCAAAGACAGGTCCTGCCGCTCGGCACCATTGAAAAAGGGGAATTGAAAAATGAAAAAGAATTTACTAAGGCGGTTCAAGCTTGTTTTGACGCCGTGTCAAAAAAGCGGATTAAAAAATTTCCCAATATAATAATGGCTATTCCAGACGACCAAGTGTATGTCTCGGCTCTGGATTTTCCCGATGCTCTGGAAGCGGATGAAATTGACGACGCTTTGAAAGTAAACGCGCCGATGAAACTGCCATACCCTCTTGAGGCGGCTTATTACGACAAGGAACCGCTTATTCCGGTAAAGCGCGGCCGGCAAGAATTTATTTTCGCCCAGATTGCTAAAAAAACGGTAGACGCTTATTTGGCGGCGCTGGAAAAAATCGGTTTAAATACGGTGGTTTTAGGTTACACAAACGCTTCGGTTTTGCGCGCGTTGAAATTTACCGATGATGATCCGGCGATCATAATCCGCGAATGCGGAGACGGCTGGGAAATCAGCTGCATTGCCAAAAAACAGATGCGGTTTTTGGATCGAGTGCGGAACTTGTCTGACTCCAAGATTCCAAAATACGAGACGGTTTCCAAAGCGATTGAAAATTTATCATATTACGCGGAAACAGAATTCGGACTTGTTTCGAAAAAAGCTTTGTATATGGGCGGCAATACGGCTTTATCCGCCAAAATGTCAGCTAATATTGAAAAAGATTTAAAAAACAAAGGATTTGATATTGCATTTTTGCCTCTAAAAGAATTTGTGAAGCCGGAAATCCTCGCTTTGGAAAAAGAGGAAAATCTGCCGCCGCTTCTTCCGGCTTACGGCCTCGGACTGCGTTCCGTGATTTCCCGCGATGAAGACACGATGATCTCGCTTCTTCCGGTGGGGACCGAGGAGGCATACAAAGTGAAGAGAAATATCGTTTACGCGAGAACATTGGTTTTCACGGTTTCTACCGTGGCCATAGGCTTGATGCTTGTTTTCGGTTTGATATTCGCGTTTATGAAATGGATGGGCGAAGGGCTTCACGCAAATTATCAGCAAGCTTCGTCCCAGTTATTGATGAACGGCGTACAGAATTTGGAAAAAGAAGTCAATGAATTTAATTCGTTTTTATCCATAATTGATCAGGCTGTCGGCGGTAAAAATACCATATCGCCCATAGTTTCCGATTTGCAAAAAATGATCGTGCCGGGCGTAATATTGAATAGCATTCAGATTTCAAGTCTGGACGCTCCGATCTCGATTTCCGGTACGGCCCAGACCAGAGATCAAGCCATAAATTTCAAGAATAAGCTGGCGGAATCAGAAAATTTTTCAGACATAGAATTGCCGCTTTCATCGCTCAAATCGGAAAATAATGTAAGTTTTCAAATCACGATGAAATATCAGCCGCGTCAGTGAGTAGTAAGTAGTGAGTAGTTTATAGTCGCGTTGTCTACTTACTACCAACTACTAACTACAACTTAAACTATGGACTACTCCTCATCCCAACTCAAAAGAACAATCATAATACTCTGCATCCGTACCGGAGCGATATTGGCAATTGCCGCCGGTTTGATTTGGTTTTTAAGCGCGGAAATATCAAAAGAAAGCAAGGCTCTGTACGATGAAGCCACTATGCGCCAAATCGTCAATGGAAAGCGGGAAAAATTCACCGATCTGGAAAAAGAATTCAAATCAGTGAAAGATGATAAAATCAATATGGAAGCGATAGTGCCGTCCGAAGCGAATATTTTTGAAGTAATGAGGCTTTTTGAGTCATTGGCGAAAAAATCAGGCGGAAGCGTTTCAGTGTCTTTCAGCGATTCCCTGAATAAGGAAGGAATTTTTATTGAAATGCCTTTTCATTTCACCGCTTCCGGAAATATTGATTTCTTTGAGAAATACCTCAAAGCGCTGGAAAATTTGCCGTACGGAATAAAATTCGCTTCAGCCAATATCGCGGGAAGCGCCGGCTTGTACAATAATGGCGAAATGAAATTGGAAGCGAGCATGATTTTCAGTCCGGAGAAAAAGCAAGAATGATTTAATTCAAATATTAATTTTCAAGGCTCTAGACTAGCAAACAATCTGGTATAATGCCAATTGTATGCTAAACAGAGCGAAAATCTCTAATTATAAAATTGAAAAAATATTGAAGCATTTTTGCGTTGATATTATCGCCT
>SCPX01000021.1 GCA_004298615.1 Patescibacteria group bacterium
CTTCATCGGTGGTGCCGGGCTTGGCGCATTGGCGAAGATAGGTGAAGTATTCCTTGGCTTCGCCGCCGGAAGATACGGTATCCAAATTGGTAAATTCTTCGCAGCCCGCGGCTGAAGCGGGACAAGATAAAGCGGTTTTGGAAATAAAATTCCGGAATATGGATCTGTCAACATTATTCAAACACGCGTCTCCCGGACTAGTGCATTGGCCAATACCCACGCAAGAAACTAAAGCATTATTCCGACAGCCCCGTGACGGAGAAAAAAAGGCCGGCAATTCTCTGTATTGCTTATAACCGGAACATTCAGCCGGACATTTATCTTTTTCATTAATCACTCCCGGTATGCCGTCGCCGCCGGCAACCGGCGTATATAATTTACAGCCAATTTCACTTTCTTCGCAAGTGATCCTTTTTCCGTTTAAGTGGACTAAATTTGAAGATCCGTATTGAACGTAATTTGACGAACTATCGCCTTCCTCAAGCTGAAGATCGTCAATATAATAAGTACCGCTGCCGGATTTTAAATAGATCCCAATTACATTAGGCTGGCTTCCCCATAATGCCATATTTTCCGGGGTGACCGTGACTGAAATTCGCTCCCATTGAGGGCTCGTCTGCGTTGTCTCCTGTGATACTCGATTTGCAGATGAATTGCCAAATGATAATTCAACAACAGACGATGCATTCATTTCATACACCCACGCAGAAGCAGTGTAAGTTTTATTCCGATTAAGGCTAAAGCCGTTAGAGACAACCAAAGGAACGGAAGGGGGAGGCGACGCGCTTACTCCCATATATAAACCGGGCGGCGGTGTCTGCGGCAGAGAGAGCGGATCAATTTTCAAGCTATTTTTCCCTGAATGGACGGGTGCGTTGCCAATACTGCTGCTGGATACGGAAGCAAAAGTCCAGTTTAAAATAAGTGTATTGTCTTCAAACCCGGAATTGCCGATGAGGTTGGTGCCAGGCAAGGCTTTTATGAATTGATTGCATCCCGCGTTTTTGGCTTCGCATTTTTTCACATCGCGGTCAAGATTCACTTTATCTCCTGTATTTTCTTTACAGCTCCACACTCCGCCCTCTTCGCAAGAGCCGTCTACCACTCCTCGGCCGCATTGCGCGTGAGTGGTGCAAGAAACACCCGGCGTATCACCATTGATGCAAATGCGCGCGCCAGTAAGGCAAGTTTCAACTCCAGGACATTGCGTGCTATCGGAACATGTTAAACTCGTTGTGATGCTGCAAGTAGCCATTGAACAATAAATATTCGCGCAATCATTGTTAGCGCCGCAAGACTGGCCGTTTCGCGTGCCGCCGACGCACATTTTCGGCGCGTCCTGGCAATACCATTGGCATCCGACATTGCTCTGATTGCAATCGCTCTGAACCAAAGTATCGGACAATACCGTATAATTTGCTTTGGTAATAGCATTAGAATATCCGTCGCAGGACGCGTACGACTTGTCGCATTGAGTGCTTCCGAGTTTCAATACATTTCTTTCCAGCGTGCAATAACCATACCGCTTGCAATCGCCGTTTTCTCCCTCTTCCAGACAAGTCTGCTCGTCCGCGCACCATTCGGCGCGCGACACTTTGCGCGCCTGATAGTCATCACTCTTGCATATAGCCGTATTACCGCCAGTATCAAATTTTTCGCATTGAAGCTCTTCGGAAACCAAAACCGGTCCCGGCCCCTGTCTGGCGCAAAATACTGTCGGAGACTTTAATACCCAGGCCGGGTCCACTAATCCGGCAAAAAAAGGCGATGACGGATTATTGTCAAATCCATCTACCATCGCCTCCAAAGTATATGTTCCCGCGTTATTCTTAATGTATTGCGCGGCCAATTCCCAGCCTACCGGAATAATTCTATATTTGCGCAGATATAGCATTGAACGGTACGGATATCCGTTTTTAAAATCCGGCTCATCCTTTACTGTTCCCACTGCAATATATCCGAATGGTTTTTTCGGATCCAAACCTTCGGATCCTCCGGATTTTTTATAAGCCTCCATCGCTTCTTTGACTGTCATTTGTTTTTCAATCGCCCGCCGGAACGGTTCGTCAATAATGCAATTATTAAGCTGTGGTTTATCCGGCGGACAAGCGGCTAAGATGCTTAAAATATCCTGCTGGCCTCCGGTCTCAATTGAGGCGGTGAGTAATCCGCCAAAAGATTTTTCCGCCTCGGCTTTTCCGCCCTGCGAAGCGCCGCTTCGCAAAATATCTTCGGTTTTATCCGGACATACTCCGTTTGGTCCGTCGCATTTTCTTACGCCATCAGCGCCGATAATGACGCTCAAACCCTTTTTAAAATATCGCTCCATCAATTTCGCCGTCAAAGTATTGGTGAACACTGAAAAAGCATCAGCCAATGTACCGGTAAAAGTTTCTTTATCTTTAGACGACCCTTCCAATGCGGAATCTAAAGCTTTGCAAGGCACCGAAGCCGGAGTCTTTACTTCGCCGGAAATTGGCGTTTCCACTCCTTTGCACGGGCCTTGGGCGACCTGTTTGAGTTTTGCCGCCTCCAAATCTCTTTGAATGTTTTCGCCTAAAGCTTCTTGAATTTTTTGATGTTGTCCGAAATCGTTGGCTTCGGGATTAAATGCATTGCCGATATCTTTCGGGTCAACTATCACGGGTGGTTTAAACGCCCTGGCGGAAATAGATCTATTTAATTGCTGGACATCCTCTAAAGCCGGCGCCGCTATCGCGAGCAGATTTGAAGCAAGTACTACGGCTTGCGTCGCCCTGTCTTTACATCCAGCGGGGGCGCCAAAATCAGCGCACTCGCTGCTGACGCATCCAAGCGCAACGCTCTTATCAATTGCCGCTATGCATTTTGGGACGCGATTATTTATGACATCCATCAATTTGTTTACGACATCGGTTATATTTGCTTCATTATTTTTCAAAGCATTAGCCGATTGATCCGCCACTTCTTGCCTTTTTTCTTCATGCTGCTGATAAATAGCTCCGGCTAAGGCAGTGTATGATTTAATATCACCGCTAAGTTGCGTCGCCCAATTATTTAAATCAGTTTTAATTGGTATAGCACCAAATGCTTGGTTAATCGTTCTGCTTATAATATCCGTTTCTCCCGCTTCGGCTCCGGCTGTGATTTCCAATAAATTATCATTGGCGGTTTTTGTGGCCGCTTCGCCGATCTTTGCCAAAGAACATTTAGGCGTAGGCGGCTCTACAGGTTTTTTAAAAGAAAGTAAAAGATTGGCTTTTACGGTCAAATCAGCCGGTTCGCAAAGGCTGGTGGTGCCCAAAGCGGATGCGAAACCGCTTTTTTTAGCTAATTCATCAATAAATCCGCCTGCCACCGAATCGGCCAAATTGGTTAGGGCTTGCTTTGAAAAAGGATTGACTAAAGATTTTTGTCCCGATCCTCCGGCGGCTACATACACGGCCGAATCATAAGCCAGTTTATTTAAAAAAGTGGAAAGGCCTTTTTTAAAAGCCGTGGCGACGATTTGTTTATTTGCTTTCTCATAAACTTCTTTGAGCTTATCCCAAATATTTCCGAAGGTTGTCGGAATATCAAGCGTTGCCCATTGCGCTTTAACCGGCTGCGGCAAAGCGCCGACAGCAAACCCGCCTATTATGAAAAATAAGATGAAAAATGCGATATATTTTTTTATTTTTATTGGCATGCGTTATGGAGTTTGTTCTTGAATCGCTTGTATGAAAATAGTTTTCAATGTCGCGTCATCCACTTGGTCCAGCGTTTCTTTGGCTATGCCGAATTGGCTCATTAGGCTTCTGATTTCCGAAGATGATAATTTTTCCAAATCAGCTGGAGTTATTTTTGAAATATCTACGGAAACATTGGTTGAAGGATTATTGGCGGCCGGAGAGTTTGTGCCGGCTGGCGGCTGGCCCTGCAATACTTCTTTATATAATTTTATCAGTTCGTCATCATTCAGTCCATTTATCACATTTTCCGGAGCGCCTGAAGAAATTAGAATTTTTCTAAGTTCGGCCGGAGGCAAATTACCGCTTAGGGCATCACTGGCTTGATTAAGACCGGGCGCGTTTGTAAAATTGGCTGATTCATTAATATTGCCGATATTTAGATTGGCTGGCGCCGCTACGGGCAATCCGCAGTCTTGGCCTTTCGGGCAATTCGGATCAGCTCCCTGGTCAATTTCCGTCTTATCGTCAATTCCATCACTGTCGCTGTCCCGTAAATACGGGCTGGTGCGGCTATTATAAAGCTCAACATAATCGTTCAATCCGTCTTTGTCAGTGTCTTTTTTCTGCAATTCCGTTAATTTATCCACTTGTTCTAAATCCAAATCGTTCCGTTTGTCTTTCTCGCGCGCGATATTTTTCTGAAAAGGTCCCTTTATGCCTTTTTGTATTTGCAATGTGCCTAAAACTATGGCTGAAATCCCCAAAAATGCGATAATCACTGCAATCATTTTTTCAGACGGCCCGCCTGGCGGCGAGGTGAATAGGTTTTTAGGATTCCACATAAATTATACCACAAACCTTTTTTAAATACTACTATAGTATACCACGAATTTTGCAATTTTGCAAAACCGCCGTTCTTGGGTTCAACAAACTATACCTTTTTAAAAACAAATATCTCCCTCGCCAAATACTGAATGTCTTTTTGATAAACTACCGATCCGCGCTTGTTTTCAGAAAGCGGTTCTGTGGCAAATCCGCATTTTTTTATTTGATCAAGATTACGGATTTCAAAAACATTTTGTCCTCTTTGAAAACGAGGGAAAACAAACACAATCACGCCGCCCGGCTTCAATATTTTGGCAAATTCTTGAAAAGCTGCCGCGTAAAGAACTTCCAATTCATCCCGATTTTTTTGAATAATGGAAAATTGTTCGCGGCCGGTAAGTGGCGGACCCAAATACGGCTCGGCCGCAATAACATCAATTGAATCGGCCGAGATTTTTTCAGCCAATTTGCGCGCGTCGCATTGAAAAATCCGCAATGAACGGGGCTTGACTTTAAATTCCTCCTGAAACCAAGTCAGATTTTTTTGGCTGCCGCTCACGGCATCGGCTTCATTGTCCGAACCGATTATATTTTCAATTCCCAGATTTGCGGCTTCTTGCAAGATCGTTCCGGATCCGCAAAAAGGATCAAGCAGTGTCTGGTCTTTCCGGATTTTTGAAATATTAATCATCATTTGCGCCAATTTGGGCGGCAACATTCCGGAGCGGGGGGAAGGTACAGGCCTCCCATAATCGCGTAAATTGTATTTTTCAAAATCCTGCACGGTCAGAGTTTTCCCTAAAATTAATTCGTTTGCGCCGGCCAAAATCAAAAATTCCAATCCTTCCGTCAGTAATTTATTTTTCACGACCGCGACGCTTGATAAATTATCCTCGCGCGACACGACAAATCGCGATCGCCGGCCGGCCGCTTTAAACTCCTTTTTTAATCCCAAGCCGATTCGCTTCATTTTTTCTTGGACAGCTTTAAAATTTACAGTACTTCCCGCCGAAGGCGAGGCTCGCTCGGAGCGGCCGGCCGAATAAGCGCTGATTCCAAAAATATATTTATTTTCTTTTTCCGAATAATTTTTCAGCGTTTTAAATAATTCGTTTTCTTTTATCCATCCGATTATCCGTCCGATTTTTACAATTCCGCCCAAACGGTCTTGCAAGGCGAAAACATCCGTATCGTCCGGCAACTCCGCGATAGCGCACTCCCGCGCCATTAATTTCAAAACACCGGAACCCAAGACCGCTTCAAGCTCGGCCAAAGATATTTGAGGATTTGATCCGAAAATGAATATAATCGTCTTCATACAGATTAATAAAGTATATGCTCTTTTTAATATTACATCAAGAAAAATCGCCTAATTTTAGCCAAAACGCCAAGTCTTGCCAAAAATCGGATTGCGTGATACAATAGCTAAGCTATTAAACATAACTTTGAATTTTGACATTTGAATTTTGAATTTTTATATGACTCCTTACGAATTAGTTTACATCATACCGGCCAGAGTAAAAGAGCCGGCTCGCACCAAATCATCCATTCTTAATATAATCAAGGAAAAAGGCGGGGAAATATGGACGGAAATTGATTTTGGCAAACGGCGGCTCACTTACGCCATTGATCATGCGCGCAATGGAGAATTCGTGGGTGTGGAATTTCAAGCGGAAGGTTTAAAAATAGACCAAATCAAAAGCACTCTCAATGTATTTGACGATATAGCGCGTTTTCAAATATCGCAAATAAAAAAACTGTCCGATAAGGATAATTTAAAAACTGACATTTTGCGCTCGGAAATCACCGGTCGGCCCGCCCTTGGCGAGGCTCGCTCGGAGCGGCTCGAAATGGCAAAACCGGAAATGATAAAAGTGGAAAGCTTCACTCGTCCTGAAGCGGTCAAAGAAATGGAAGCCAAACCGATGGCTGAAGCCGCGATAATTGAACAGCCGTCTGAATCAAAAGTTTCGGAAGCAAGCGCGCCAATTATTGAAACACCGGCCGCGGAATCTGAAAAACCGGCTCATAAAAAAGATACTAAAACTGCCAAAGTTTCCTTGGAAGAGCTTGATAAAAAACTGGAAGAACTTTTAGACGAAGAAGTAAAGTAATATGGATTTAAACAAAGTAATGTTAATCGGCAATCTGACCCGCGATCCGGAAGTGCGGACTACTCCGCAAGGCGTTCCGGTCGCGAGCTTTGGATTGGCCACCAATCTTATTTGGAAAGATCAGAGCGGCAATCGCCAGCAAAAGGCCGAATTTCACAATATCGTGGCTTGGAGAAAATTAGGAGAGACTTGCGGACAGTATCTGAAAAGGGGTTCGAAAGTCTATGTGGAAGGAAGACTTCAGACCAGAAGCTGGGACGATCAAAGCGGCAATAAAAAATACCGGACAGAAATCATTTTGGACAGTATGATTATGCTGGATCGCAAAGAAAGCGGCGGATCATATCAGCCAAGCACCCCGACCCAAACCGAACCCGAATCGGTCCAAGTAGTACCGCCAGCCTCCGAAGAAGTGAATATTGAAGAAATACCGTTTTAAGCATTAAACTTAAAAAAATAATTATGAAACCGGCCTTCAGACAATCAAACAAAAAACAAACTCCCTTGGCCTTGCAGACACCGAAAATGTGCCATTTTTGCATTAATCAAACGGACGAAGCGGATTACAAAAATGTCCAGCTTCTCCAAAAATATGTATCCGGTTACGCGCGAATAATCCCAAAAAAGCGTTCGGGACTCTGCTCAAAGCACCAAAGAAAAATAGCCAACGCCATCAAACGCGCGAGGATTATGGCGATTCTTCCGTTCATCAGAGAATAAATGTTCTTAAATTATAAATCCTACAACTTGTATCTTATAAAATTGATGTTTTGTGATACAAGATTCAAGATACATGTTCTATGTTATCAATGAACGAACTCAAAATCGGTACTTTTTTCAAGCTCAATAACGAGCCGTATGTCGTATTGTCCACCCAGCATGTGCAAATGGGGCGGGGCGGGGCGATTTTGCGCACCAAAATGAAAAATCTCCTTACCGGAAATGTTTTTGAGCGCACCTTCAAAAGCGGCGATCAATTGGAAGAAACCGACATTGAAAAAGTCAAAGCCAATTACCTCTACAGCGATGATGAATTTGCCCATTTTATGGAAATTGAATCGTACGATCAATTTCAGATTTCCAAAGCCGCCTTGGGTGACAAATTTTATTATTTAAAAGAAGATACGGCGGTCGAAGTCTTGAAATTTGACGGACAGCCGCTCAATATCAATCTGCCGCCCAAAATGACGCTAAAAGTGGCGGAAACTTCGGAAGCGGTGCGCGGCGACACGGCCCAAGGCAATGTCACCAAAGAAGCGACTCTGGAAAACGGGCAAACGATAAAAGTTCCGCACTTTGTAAAACAGGGGGAAGATATTATAGTCAATACGGAAACCGGAGAATACGCTGAAAGAGCGGCGAAAAAGTAATTACCCCAAAACCACGGCAAATTCTCCCCTGACTTTTTCCGGACGCGCTTGATAATAATTTAAAATTTCATCAGCGGTTCCGCGGATTATCTCTTCGTAAATCTTGGTTAGTTCCCGGCAGACAACCATCGGCCTGTCCGGACATTCGTTTTTTAATAATTCCAACGCTTTTAAAATACGATGCGGCGATTCGTAGAATACGGCCGTATTTTTTATTAGGGCGATTCTTTTAAAAAAAGTCTGCCGGCCTTTTTTATGCGGGGGAAAGCCGAGAAATGTGAATTCTTCGGCCGGAAATCCGGACACCGAGAGCGCGGCCGCAAAAGCGGCCGGCCCGGGAATAGGAATAATTTTGACTTTATCGCCCAATTCATTGGTCAAATACTCAATCAATCGGCCGCCCGGATCGGATATTCCTGGAGTGCCCGCGTCCGATACCAGAGCGATATTTTTCCCTTGTTTCAGCAAAGCGGCTATCTCGGAGAACTTTTTTTCCGGGGAATGATGGTGGAAACTCACGAGCGGCTTGCTGATTTTATAATGATCCAGCAGCTTTTTAGTCACTCGCGTGTCTTCGCAGGCGATATAATCAGCCGAACGAAGAATTTCAATGGCGCGCAGAGTAATATCGGAAAGATTTCCGATCGGAGTGGCGACCACATAAAGAGTATTGACAGCTTGAGGCATATCTGATATCATTTAACCTTGTGTAAAAAAGAAAAATAAAACTGCAATTTTAGGCTTATTTTAGCTAAAAAATCCGCTTCAGAGGCATCTTGACCGGGTTTATTCCGGAATTACGGCTAGAAGCCAGGATTTTCAATAAAGGCAGTATAGCACAAAAGACTCAAAAAATAATCTTGCAAATAATTATCCGCGTCGGGCGGTTTTTTATTGATTATACTCCAAAAATCGGAGTATTTTTCGTTAAAGTTGCGGAGCCGGCAGCAATGGCTTTCGGACGGATAGTTTTTAAGGGCATTTTATTTCCGATGTATCTCGTGTACAAGCCTCTTAAATTGCGCGTTCAAAAAATCCTCTTACCCATCAAACACTCAGTCTGGAAAGTATTTCTCACGCGGTATATTGTCCACGGTTTTATTATTTTATTGATTTTAATCGTCACTTCTCAAAATATATTTGCCAAAGAAAATGACAATATCTTTGAAGGCGGCTCCATCATCGTCCAGCTGATCGGGCAGATGCACACGGATGGCGAAGCCGGAGAAACAATTATTAAAGAGGAAAAATCCGGACTTGCCCCCTCTGTTCCAATCGCCGCTTCCGGTTCTTCAATTAGCCTCTTACCGGAGATTAATGAAATTCCGGCCGATGGAGAAAGCCTGGCTTCAATAGGAGGAGCGGCCGAATCTCAAATCTTGGATCCAAACGCCACGGGAGGAATTGAGCCAAATGAGGTGCGCGCGTCCGTTGAAGAATACATTGTGCAGGGCGGCGATACGATTTCAAGCATTGCGGAGAAATTCGGCATAAGCGTAAATACCATTCTTTGGGCCAATAATCTCAACGAGCGATCGCTGATCCGGCCGGACGACAAATTGTCCATACCGCCGGTGAGCGGCGTATTGCATAAAGTAAAATCCGGAGACACACTGGATAAAATCGCCTCCCGCTACAGCGTGTCGGCCGATCAAGTCATTGAATTCAATCGCCTGGCCGACGCCGATGATCTCAATATTGATGAGCTTCTTATCATCCCGGGCGGGGTGATGCCCGAGGCGCCGCGCGCTGCTCCGCAAGTCCGTCCGCAACAGAGCGGATTCGCAATCCGCCTGCCAAGCCTATTTGCGCCGCCTCCGCCGGTAAAAGTCTCGCCGGGAAATCGGATGCAATGGCCGGCGGCCACCAGAAAAATCAACCAATATTACAGAGGGTGGATTCACACCGGGGTTGATCTTGAGTGTGGCTATGGTCAAGCCAATTACGCGGCGGATGACGGGGTAGTATCGCGATCAGGTTGGGCGCGCGGCTATGGTTATTCCGTGGAAATTGACCACGGGGGAGGCATCCGCACCTTGTACGGCCATAACCAGAAAAATCTTGTCCGGGCCGGCCAGCGGGTGAATAGGGGCCAAGCCGTCGGAATGTGCGGATCCACCGGCCGTTCCACCGGCACCCATTTGCATTTTGAGGTTATTTCCGGCGGAAGAAAATTGAATCCCCTTACTTACTTATAGAGCCCAAACCTATCGACCAATCAATTTGAATTCGGGGTTAATCCCGAATAAAATTGAGGGATTGACATTTTCAATTTTTAGAGCTACAATTCACCATTCAACAGTTCTTTAAAATCAACAATTTTATAAGGTCCGCCTTCGCACAGGGCTTCGGCGGACAAAGGAGGTAATAGCATGAAAACGAACCACTGGCTGATACTCGGATGTTTGTCTGTTTTATTTTTCTCCGGATGCGCCGTAATGCGTACCGGCGGATATTGGGAATCGCCGCCTTTGAATCGCATTGAGGGACATGCAACCATTATACCGCCGCCTGTTTTTCAGAATTTGTACGATATAATGCACAAGCCGACCCGCGATCCGGCCGGCCTGGGTTATGTTCAGTATAATCCGATCGGCAAACCGGAATGCCGTTTAGGCCGCCGCGTGCGCATAGAGATCAGAGGATATTCGTCCCGCGAACTATCCTGCGATCTCGGGAATGTATTTACGGAATACTACATTCCAGTGAGAGAAACTATGCCGATTAAACTGGAGTATTTGACGGTTGACGGCAAAGTCATACACCGAAAAGTTATCCCGCTTGAACCTGACTTATACATGAGAAAAGACAGGTACAGCGGCTCGTACGGGTGGTACATAACCATTGGCGAAAATTTTTGGGTCAATTATTATAGATAAATATTTTTACTTTGCGCTTTGACAAGACACCGTCAAAGCGCGCTTTTTTATTGCCATTTTTGAAAATTTATGGTATTCTTTTGAAGAATTATGCAATTTATTAAACTTGAAATCCAAGGATTCAAATCTTTTGCCGATAAAACTACTCTTGAATTTTCCCATAAAATCTCCGGCGACAAAAAAGGCATCACGGCCGTGGTGGGGCCCAATGGCTCTGGCAAATCCAATATCGCGGACGCGGTGCGCTGGGTGCTGGGCGAACAGAGTCTGAAAATTCTGCGCGGAAAATTGTCCGAGGATGTGGTCTTTGCCGGTTCGGAAATGAAAAACCGTCTCAACTTCGCCGAAGTGACCGCCACCTTTGACAATACGGATCAGTCAGCCCCCCTGGAATATCCGGAAATCGTGATTCGCCGCCGCATTTTCCGGTCGGGCGAAAGCGAATACTACATCAATAATTCAAAGGTTCGGCTTCAGGACATTGTTTTATTTTTGGCCAAAGCCCATGTGGGGCAAAAATCATACAGCGTGATCGGCCAAGGAATGATTGACCAGATATTCGCCCTCACGCCGGAGGCCAGAAAAAATTTCTTTGACGAGGCCACGGGCGTAAAAGAATATCAGATAAAGCGCGATCAAGCGATTTTAAAAATCAATCACACGCGGGAAAATCTGAAAGAGGTGGAAATCCAGCTGGCCGAAATCGAGCCGCGCCTGCGCTCGCTCACGCGCCAGAAAAAAAGATTGGAAGAACGCGCCGAAGTGGAAAAGACCTTGCGTGAATTGCAGCGAATCCATTTTACCAATATTTACAATGAACTGAAAAATTTAATAGATTCTTTTATCGACAAAAAGCGCATTAAAGAAAATGAAATAAGTGCCGGACGGACGGAAGCGGAAAAATTGTCTTTCGGCCTGGAAGAATTTGAAAAAGCGGCGACGCGCGGCACGGCCTACGGAGAATTGAACGATCGATACCAGCGCTTTTTTCGCGAACGCGCCAATATCCTCGGTGAATTGGAAATAATCCGGGCCAAAAAAACTTTGGGGGCGAGCCAAACCGGCGGCATCAATCTGATTTCTCTGGAGGAGCAAAGGCGTAAAATCAATAATTCGCTGGCCGCTCTGGAAAATGAAACAGCCTCCAATAAAAATGTCCTTGGGCAATCCGATAAAAATCTCGCGGACATGAAAATCAGTCTTGCCGAAATTCAAAAACAAAAACAATCTCATCAAGCCGATTTGTCATCCTCTGATAAAAATTCCGAACATCGCCTGATCGCCGATTGGGATAAAATCTACAAGCGAATTGCCGATTTCCTGCACGGATTGGAAACGGCCGATTCGTTGGAAAAATTTGAGGATCTGCGCGAGGAAGCGCATATTTTGCGCGGCGATTTGGTCAAATTCCACCAAAGCTGGCGCGTCCGGCCGGCCGCTCAAAATTCAAACGATCCCTCCAGGCTTGTCCGAATTTTTGAGCAAGAATCCGCTCTCTTAAAACAAATAGCCGACATTGAGGCGGCTGCCAGATTTGCCAAGGAATCGGCGGAAAGGCTGAAGGCGCAGACCGCGGCCCTGAATGCGGAATTGGAACGGATTGAAAAAACTATTCATGCCGCGCACGGCAAGGACAAGGGCCGGCAAGACACGCTTTTTGCCAAAGAAGAGGAAGAGCTGCTGGCCAAACAAGAAAAACTGGACCGCGATATCAAGCGGCTGGAAATGCAATTGTCCGAATTCCAGCACAAAGAAACGGAAGAACGCCGCAAATTGATTGACTTGGAAAAAACTTTCCGGGAAGCGCAAAATAAATTGAGGAATTTGGAGCAAGAGCTTTCGGCCATCAATATTGATCTGACCAGGGAGCAAACCAGATTTGAAGAATTGGAAAGAACTTTGATCGCGGAATTGCCGGCCGATCTGGCGCAAAAAATAAGATCGGAAAAACTGGCGGAACAAGATTTAGTCCAAGCGCAAAATCCGGAATTTCTGCAAAATTTAAATAAAGCCAAACACCAATTGGAGCTCATCGGCGGGATTGACGAAAATGTCATTTCCGAACACGACTCCACGGCTGAACGATTTGAATTTTTGTCCGGCCAAACGGCCGATCTGCAAAAATCTTTGGCTGATTTGGAAAATCTGATTCGCGATCTGGATGAAACGATTCACAAAGAATTTTCCAAAAATTTCCGCGTCATCAACGAACATTTTGAACATTATTTTAAAATATTATTCCGAGGCGGCAAAGCCAAGCTGATTTTGGAAGAAAGAGCCAAGGAGCCGGAAGCAGAAGATGGCGAAGAGATTGGAAACGGCGAAGAACCTGAAATTAAAAAAACTCTTGAAGACCGGATTGCCGGCATTGATATCCGGGCTAATCCTCCGGGAAAAAAAATTTCCTCAATCAATATGCTTTCGGGCGGCGAAAGATCGCTCACGGCCATTGCTCTCATCTGCGCCATTATCTCGGCCAATCCTTCGCCTTTCGTGGTGCTGGATGAGGTGGACGCGGCCTTGGACGAGGCTAACACGCACCGCTTTGCCGGAATCATAGAAGAGCTTTCCCACAAAACCCAATTCATCGTCATCACCCACAACCGCGCCACCATGGAAAAATCCCAGATGCTTTACGGCGTCACTATGGGCCAAGACGGCATTTCCAAAATTTTGTCCATCAAACTGGAAGAAGCGGAAGGAATTGTCAAAAAACAAGTATAATTTTGAAATTTTGTTAACTTTGGTTTTGTTCTACTGTCGGACGACCGTTCGGTGGTAAAGTTATTTCAATAAAAATTATCAGAGATAATAAGTCCGTTGCGACTTTAAGATTTTTAATAAAAGAACCCGCCAAAAAATAAAAAAATTTTGGCGGGTAAATACCTAATCAGGGACACCATCAACCCACATTGGTCTGCCGCAAGCAGGTAAATACTCGCGAAGCTCTTTCTTGGGGCGGTAAATTGCGGAATTCTCTCCGCTGATAATTAATTCGTAATCCGAATCACTTGGCGGCACTGGCTCGCCAGCCAAATAATCTAGATAAGTATAAGCTCCCTGTGAGGTTATAGTGGTAATCAACCATTCCTTTTTCTTAGATTTCTTGGACATTTCATCAAACCTCCTTTTAGTTTTTATCCATTATTGGAGGCGAAAAAATCATTGCCTCCTCCACGGGCGTGGTCTCGAAATCGGCAATGAGCCAGAGTTGGTTGCCGTCAAAACCTACCACAAGCGGATCACCTGGGTGAACGGGCAGGATAACCTCAGTCTCGGTAATTTCGATTTTACCCGGTTCTGCGATAACAAAGATTTCCTTGAATAATTCTCGCGCCTCAACGATTTTTTGCCTTATATCTTTGGGGATTAGTCCTTCAAAACGGCAACTAAGGCCGAAAAATTTACTTCTTATTCCTCGCCCGTCCCAGGTTGACATTCGTTCAAGCTTATGGAGGACATCGCTGTAACATGACTGAATGACATCAGGAAGAGCGCGTCTTTCAAAGTTGATAACAGTTTTCATACCACATTTCTTTTCCGTTTTGACGGTATGATCTTGGATTTTCGCCACGAAACAATCAAAAATAAAATCTCCAAAGTAAGGACGTGTTCTAATCTCAAAATATGGCGAATCAACGCCGAAGACGACGAGTCGCGGCCATCCGTTCTTGTCGCGCCACTTGAGTGGTTCCATGCTTAGAAGGTGGTAGCGGGTGCCGAAAACGATCTGGCTCCGAAGCTGCGCGCACTCAAATTTCAAAGCAGCAAAATGATCCGCAATGTCGTTTCTAGCCGACCCTTCGATGCCAAGCAGATTGCTGACCGATGCCGACCCGCGTTCCAATTGCGTGGAGACGAGTGCCAACCGCCTCGACAACCTCTCGATTTTTTCAGACGGAATGTGTTCTGCCAGCGCCGCCGCTTTTTTGATCGCGCTTGTCATGTTTTTTCTCCTTTCTCGTTAGTGGGTTCAAGTTCGCGCTCTCGTGCGCCGAACCCACGGTTATCATCGAGGAAGCGGATGACATACTCCGGCTCGGCTTGAACCCACTCCTCGACTGGTTTGAGCCGTATGATCTCGCAACGCTTACCGTCGTTACTCCTAACACCGGATACTCCGCGGTTCGTGAACACACAAACCTGGCCCATCTGGTATCGATGCCGAACTGCTTGTTTGACAGTCATTTCCGATCACCTCCTTTTCTGTTTTAATTTTTAACGAACAATTATCAATTATTTATAAACCCTGTGTAAAATAAGATCAATACTTTTTATTGATTTTGAGGGAAAGCCGAAAAATAAAGGCTGATTCTGATATTTTTTTGACAAAAATCTTGTCATATATTAGTATAAGCATGTATGAGCTTATCCGGGACCGACATAAAAATATTAGGACTTTCGAAAAAAGAAGCAACAATTTTTTTCGAACTGGGAACATGTGTGCATATTACAGCGACCGATCTGGCGAAAAAGATAAAAATTCCCCGCACCACGACCTTGTTTTTATTACATAAACTTCAAGAGCGCGGATTAGCGGAAAAAATCCCAGTCAAAAACCATAAGGAATGGGGGTTGACCTCGCGCGAGGAGCTGATAAAGAAATTAAGAAAAACAATTCGCGCCTTTGAAGCCAGTCATAATATTCTGGGTGGGATAGCGGATAATGAAATTGGTATTGAAGTTTATCAAGGGAAAAATAATATTAAACAGGCTTATCGCCAGATACTCCAAGTTGGAGTTAACGATCGCATTTATGCGATTCAAGGAAATAAATCGGCCGCTCTTTCGCTTGAAAAATTAGAAAAAGAATATTTCTTTGACTTACACAAACAAACCAAGGATAAAAAAGTCATTATTGAAGGCGTAATCAGCGAAAGCACTTTGCGGCTATTTCAAAAACTAAACATAAACGAATTGCATTCTCATCTAGACAGGCTGATTATTGCCTATATCATTCCGGATGAGTATATTAACTTTGATATGGATATTATTTTTTTCGGCAATTTATTATTCCTAATCAACATGGAAAAAGAAATCGTGCTTTTTATAAAAAACGAGGCAATTGTCAGTGCGTTTAAAGGGATGCTTTTATTGGCTCAGAGCGCTGGAAGAAAAATTGACTTGAATTCCCATATCAAAAAACTAATTGAAGAAAAATCAAAAACCATCAATTTATAAATTTTTATCTACTGTCAGACGATCGTCAAATGGTAGAGTTTTTATAAAAAAATTAAATAATTCAAGGGATAAAATAAAGGGCCTGTTCAAAAAATCTGAACAGGCCCGTAAAAAATGCCGGCATTACCTTTAATACAATAGAGAGGAGGATCCTTCTCTCCTCGCCTCTTTTGCGCCTTTATTCAATCCCTCTGCGCACTCCTCGCACAATTGACCGGCGCCCTCCAAGTAATTACGGCGCTGATCGATTGGCGTGTCTCTGTAATATATTGTCGGCCTATAACAACTCACGCACATTTCTCTTTCTCTTTCCATTTTAGATCCTTTCTCCGCTCAAGGCGGTGTTAATGATTGTTATACAAAGAACAAATTTGATTTAACATTATATTGCATTATGCGCTTTTTGTCAATAGTTTAGGGCTTTATGTTTCGCTGTTTCTCGGCCGGTATTGCAGCGCTTCCAATAGATGCGATTCTTTTATGTTTTCCGATTTTTCCAAATCGGCAATGGTGCGCGCCACACGCAGAATCCGATGATACGCCCGGGCGGACAAATGCAGCGAATCAACCGCGTGTTTCATTATTTTATTATTTCCCTCGTCCAATTTGCAATGCGCCTCCACTTGCCGAAAATCCATTTCGCCGTTTGTTCCGGTCTTTATTTTTGCAAATCTTTCCTGCTGGATTTGGCGCGCCATTTCAACGCGCGACCTTATATCGGCCGAAGATTCTCCGCCCGTACGGCTCGTCAATTTATCATAGCTCAAGCGCGGCACTTCAATATGCAAATCTATGCGGTCAAGCAATGGACCGGAAATTTTTTTCTGGTATTTCAAAATTTGGGTCGGCGAACATACGCACGGTTTGTCCGGATCCTGGTAATACCCGCAGGGACAGGGATTTTTGGCCGCCACGAGCAAAAATCTGGCCGGAAAACGCAAGCTCTCCCGCGCCCGGGAAATATGAATAACGCCCCCTTCCAATGGTTGGCGAAGGACTTCCAAAACATGGCGGGGAAATTCCGGAAATTCGTCTAGGAATAAAACACCGCGATGCGCCAAAGTGATTTCTCCGGGCTTCGGATAAGTCCCGCCGCCCACCAGAGATATAGCCGAAGCCGTGTGGTGCGGATTGCGAAAAGGCCGGATGGAAAGCAAGGGCTTGTCCGCGTCCAATTTTCCCACAATGCTGTAAATCTGCGTCACTTCCAGAGCTTCATCCAAATTCAAGCGCGGAAGAATTGAAGCCAGAGCTTGAGCCAGAATCGTCTTCCCCGATCCGGGCGGACCGGAAAACAAAATATTATGATGGCCGGCGGCCGCTATTTCCAAAGCTCTTTTGGCGTGCTCTTGGCCGGAAATACTGGCGAAATCAATATGTTCGCTTCGGTTTTCGTCGCTATCTTTTATAAAATCATTATTTTCCTCTTCGGACATTTTTTTCTCGCCCACCAAATGCAAGACAAATTCTCCCAAATTCTTCGGCGCGAAAATTTGGATGCCGGCCACCAGAGCCGCCTCTCTGGCGTTTTCATAAGGCACGATCAATGTTTTCTTGCCGGATTTTTTCGCGGCCAAGGCCATAGGCAAAATTCCCGGTATTGGGCGCAAGACTCCATTCAAGCCCAGCTCTCCGGCGATCACCATTTGCTCAAATAAATCTTGCGGCAGATTCCCGGTAGCTGCCAAAAGCGCTATGGCAATGGGCAAATCAAAACCCACTCCTTCTTTTTTCACATCGGCGGGCGCTAGATTGATCGTAATTTTTGTCTTGGGAAATTCCAGTCCGGTATTTTTCACGGCCGACCGCACCCGCTCTTTGGCTTCTTCCACCGCCTTGTCCGGCAGACCGACGATGGTAAATGACGGCAAACCATTGGCAATATCCGCTTCCACTTCAATTATTTCAGCATCCAATCCGGTCACCGAAGCGGAAAAAATCTTAGAAGACATAGTAAAACAAATTTTTAATTTTCAATTTCTAATTTTTAATTTGCTGCTATTTAATATTTGCATAACAGCTAAAATGAATCCAGCCCCGATCATCATGTCCGCCAAATTCCACACCGATGGTCCAAAGTGTATCATATCAACAACAAACCCGTAAAGCAACCTGTCCAAGAAATTGCTAGCGCCTCCCAAAATTATTAAAACCAAGCCAAAAAACATTAGCTTGTCTTTTTTCTTAAACGATGAAATGGCCGCTAGAACCAAAACGGTACCGATAATAATTACAGCGGTTTCAAAAATCGGAGAAAATTTCGGCAAACCGAAAATCGCATCATGATTTTCAAACAGTCTGATACCGAAAAAATCGCCAACAAAAAATCCCTCCGAATTCCGGAAGGATATTGTCAAAATTTTGACAACTCTGTCAATAACCGCCATTCCTCCCGCAACTGCTATATAAAACCAAACGGGCATATTTTACTTGGCATGCTCAACGCAAGTCGCGGCCGATGGATTGGCCTCCAGCCGCTTGGGATCTATTTCTTTTTTACAAACATCGCAAATGCCATAAGTATCGGCTTTAATTTTATCCAAGGCGTGATCAATGGCTTTCATGGTTTTCTCAAAATTCCCTTCCAGAGCCAGCTCATCAACAAACTGCGCGACTTCCGCGGCGCTTTCCTCCAGCTTGTCCGTCATATCCGGAAATCTTGGGTTATAGACTTCTTTATCGTGCTCGTCTTTATTCGCGAATCGTTTTAATTCGCTTTCAATTCTGGATCGCTCTTCCTGGAGCTTATTTTTCATTTTTTCAATAAATTGCCGGTCCAATGTCATATTATTTAAATTTATTTATCAATAGTACAAGAATAGCAGAGAATGTGTGATTTGGCAAATTTAAGACAATTAAAAAGAGGGCGCCGTTACGGCGCCTCTTTTATTAATAAAAGAAATAAAGCCGTGTGCGCCCTCTTGGCTTTTATACTATAATTCAATTTCGTCCCGCTAAGCGGGACAATTTTGAATATATTTATTGTATAAAAGCTAAAGAGCTTTGATCCTAAAGCAATTTTCTCTGCCTCCTATGTTGGTCAATCATTTCCCTTTAGCGCTTATTAGTCCAAATAAAATTTGTCTATAAAGCAGAAAAATGTAAACCTTTTTGTTTTTGTTTTGCAAAAACTTTTTAATGATACATTTGGGATCTTCAAATATATCTAAAAGAAGCAGGGAAAATCTCTTATCGCTGTAAAAATCCAGGAAAAAGAGATTTTCCCACTTCTAGATCAGGCATTTTGTCAAAGTTCAATTTAACTGATGTAAGTATAGCACGGATTTGCGTTTTCGTCAATGATGTGGTCTTTTATTTAATTTTAGCCAAATATACTGCTTGAAACGATAATATATCTTAAATCAGTGCTGGCTGTGGATAACTTATTGTCCTCCGCTGCTGAAAAACACATTTCCAAGGCCAAAAATAAACTTATCCAACAGATCAAAGGAGTAAAGCAGTCCGCCCAAGACGGCCAAAACGCCAATTATCTTGTACAGCATTCGGCTGCCTCCCCACATAGACATTTTTTCCTCGGCCCATTCATTATACCCGACATTCTGAACAATCCACTCGGTATAAATCACGGCCAGCGTACCAAGCGCAGCAGCAATAAATCCGGAAATGATTTGAATAATATTCATGCTCAATATTATATTACATTTAAAGATAATAAAAAAGGAGAGATGTTTTGAATTTCTCAAAACAGAGCTCTCCTGAGAGGAGTTACTGCTTTAACCGGCCAGCCTCAAGGACTGGAAGATTGGCCTCGGTAGGTACATACACTACCGTGTTTTCTCCCTGCCTTTCACCAATGCCCTGAATCCAAAGATAACGAAGATATGCTTCATTACCTTTAAGGGATTCGCCAATGATGCGATTGGCTTCTGCCGCTCCTTTTGCACGTTCAACTTCCGCTTCAGCCAATAGCTTAGCTGATTCCTTCTTGGCCTTAGCCTCCTCTATTCCAACCTTTCGGCTGCTTTCAGCTTCAGCAAGCGCGGCAATACCTCCCAATCGGAGCCGATACACCTTATACTTAGGCAGTCCCCACATAGCTATCCCAATCAATAATACTACCAGAACCACAATCGCAGTTATTGCTTTACCATTCATCCGTATCACCTCCTTTCGTTTGTTTATTTACAAAGAACAATTCTTCGTCTTGAGCCCGCCACACTATTGTGATGAGCTCGAGAAAAGGGAAGTTTTTTTAAGAGAACTTCCTAAAAAACTCTTTAGAACCACGACTTTTATCGCCACGGATACCTCTGTTGTGGCGATCCGTTTAGCCCCGCTGACTATAGTGCCAGCGCTATCAGAACGGCTGTTATACCAAGCAGAACAGCCGTCATTATTAAAACTGTCTTAGTCGCACTCATTTATTATTCCTCCTTTATTTTTTAAAGAACATTAAGCTTTTATTTATTAGCTTAATACTGCATTATATGTCCGATTGCCGTTTGTGTCAATAGTTTCTGACAAGTTATTAAATATTTTGTCATACATCCTTTATATAAAACAAAAGGTTTTATTAATATTAGCTAAAAATGTGTCATTTGCTATTGACAAATAATTTATACTGGGATATAATGGTTCTAATTATCAATAACTTAAACATCTAAACTATGTTTGAACAGGTTTTAACCCAAGCCGGTTTGACCGAAAATCAGGCTTTGATCTACGAAATTCTAGTAAAAAACGGATTGATGCCGGCTGGCGCCGTATGCAAAAAGACCCCGCTGAAAAGGGGTTTGGTGTATAAAATTCTTGACGAGCTGACAGAAATCGGACTGGTTGAAAAAAAAGGAAAAGCCTCGTGAAGTGGCGATTTTTTCTCCGGCCCATCCTATGAAAATAAAAGATCTGGCCAAACAGCGCGAGGAGAAAGCCAAAGACGCGCAAGCTGCTCTGGAAGGCGTCCTGCCAAAAATCATTTCTGATTTTAATTTGTCCATCGGCAAGCCCGGCGTGCAATTTTTTGAAGGACTGGACGGGATCAAGCAGGTACTGGAAGACACACTAAGCAATAATCAGGAAAAAAACATTCTTTCGTTTTCCGACGCGGCCGGTTATGCCACTTATCTAAAAGATTGGGATTTGGATTATTACGCGCTAAAAAGAAAAAAGCTCGGGATCAAAGAACAAATGCTCATACCCAACAATCCCAAAGGAATGGAGCATATGTACGAATATCCGGCTATGGATGTGACGGAAATTTTATTCGTTGACCACAAAACATTTCCTTTCGCGACCGATATTAATATTTATGAACAAAAAGTTTCTTTTGTCACTTTTTCAGACAAAGTGCATATCGGCGTAATCATTGAGAACCCGGAAATTTACAAAACAATGCTCTCGGCCTTCAATATCGCTTGGAGTTTGGCGAAAATCCAATTTGCCGACATCCAGCCGGGATGGGTGAAGCAATAAGCTCCAATGCTTTTTGCTTGGCTTACAAAAGATTTTTAATAAAAACAATGTACTGCTTAAAATCGTTAAAATTCTTTTTCAATGAGTTCTTTGTCAAACATAATGCAAGTCCTTTTGATATTGTTTGATTTTACGGATTAAATAATCGCTCCGCAAATCGCGCAATCGCTTTTCGTCAAAATACTTTCTAATTGCGTAAATTTGAAGTTCATTAAAAAACGAAGAACGCGCTTCGTATAAAACCGCTCCGGAATCAATAATGTTTTTTAAAAGCAGAGAGGGAGCGGATCTTAATGAAACCAAATCAATATCGTCAATTTTAAAAATAGTCATAAAATCGCAAATCAACTGGCTCTCTTTCTGAATTTCTAACGGCTTGTCTGAAAAATACGCCAGATCAATATCGCTGTGTTTATGGACGGTCTTTTGAGCCTGCGAGCCAAAAAGCACCACCAAAGAAAGATTGTATTTTTTGGCTATCTCGGCAATGGCGGGTTTTATCTTTTCTATGTCAATATCAATATTTTTCATAAATAAAGTTGATTATATACTTTTTCTACAAACACAATACCATAATTTCTTTCAAAAAACAAGCAGCTGGCATATTCCCAATTCCAGATGTATTTATTTTTGTTATTCGGGTATGCTGGATTATTTCAAATATTTGTCCTTTAAAAATTTAACAAAATCATCTATTTCTTTGCGATAAAGCTCCATTTTCTTTTTTTGTTCCTCTAAAGGAATTATTTCTGTTATTTCCGCTCCAAAACTTTGAACGCGAAAGCCACCAAATCTTCCTATCGCATCGAAAACCAGTCGGGCATCAAAAGGCGTCTCCCTTTCCTGATAAAATTCCGAAAGATGCTCCATCATTTTCTGCCTATGTTTCAGATTTTCTATTGTCCATTTTTCTTTCATTTCCTCGTCCGGCAATCCTTCCGGCTCCGGAGCGTAAATCTCCACCCATGGATACGGCAGTCCGTGCTTTTCCTGTCCTTCTTCGTGCAAATGCCCCTCGCAAGAACCGCTGGTCGGAAATTCATAGGCCATGAAAGCGACCACCGCTTCTTTGATTTTTTCATCAACGCCTTTGCCAAGGCGATCGGCGATTTTGTCAACATCCGCTCTGTGCTTTTCCCAAATAATTTCTTTTTCCAATGGCACGGCTTCTTGTTTGTTTCCGCAAATTTCACAAGGCAGCACATTCCCGTGCTCTTGGCACATCCCTCTATCGGATGAAATTGGATTAAGACGCTCGGGCATAAAAATAATCACACCAAGCCGCTAAAAAGTCCGCGTTATTATACCGATGTATAAAATTGTGTCAACTTTTTTATACTTCGCTCAAATTCCTATGCTAGCACAATTCAGAGTCGGACATAGTTGTTCCGTGGCGTTCGGGCATAAAAGCCGTTATAATTTCTATTTTCCTAAAAAATCTCTGACTTTCTTGACTGTCGATTTGGGATTTAGCGCTTCTTTGAATACTTTGGTTGTTTCCTTCAAAGCCAAGTCTGTTTTTTCTTGATCGGTTAATTCTTTCGCGTTGTTTTTCGGGCAATCGGTTGAGTGCCCCGAGGAATAGCCGCATTTTTCACACGGCTGGCCGCCAAATTCATGCTCTGGCATAAGATTTATTAAAATAATTAATGATAATTTATTTACCTTTTAATTTACGATAGCTTTTTAACCGCCTCAATGGCTTTTCTAATAATAACCCGGTCTTTTTCTTTTTCTTCATCCGTAAGCTCGGCATATGGTTTGTTCTGTTCCGGCGGCGCCCAGCGTCCATTTCTTTCCAACCATTTATCGTGGAGAGTGGAACTTACTTCCTTAATAAAGGCATTGTCAAGTTCTCTTCCATCGCGAATAGCGGCTTCTACTTCTGTTATCGCGACTTCCGCAGAGGCTTTATTTTCCGCTTGCCAATCGCTTGGCAAATCTTCATATGATGTATTGGCAATATCCACTTCTGTGTCTCCATTATTTTTCTTTGACCATTCATGATCATTTGTTCGTTTTACTCGATTCATAATCTCCGTTTTTTTACGCCATCGCGACTGTCTCCATTCGTCATGAAATTGACTGGCAATATTTGCACTTTTTTGTTTAAGATTGTCTTGCGTGCACTCTTCATTTTTCCCTTTGAAATTCCCGCGCTGGTACATACCTTTATCCGAGGGATTTGTTTCGAGTTCCGGTGGCATATTTTTTAAATTACTTTTTCTTTACCTTTTCATTTATATTTTCTTAATTTCTCATCCAATCTTTTCCAGCGCATATCATCGTTCTCAACATCACGGTGGGCTGCCTCATAATTCTTTCCAGAGAATGGGCTTTTCTTGCTCTGTAACAACTCATCTTCTTTTCTTGATCGCTGTTCTTTGATTTCGTCCCAGGCTCTTTCTTCAGCGTCCGCCCTTTGATACATATCAAGCATATCTTCGTTCCTAATAGATATGCTCGGGGGATACCTTTCTTCCGACAACACTTTATTACTAGCGGCTTTACGTCGAACTCTCTCTGCCTCTTCCTGCGCCTCTTCAAAATTTAACCTCTCATTGGTTTGCTTGCTTGCCGGGCAATCTGCCATATGGCCGGCAAATGAAGGCGAGCCGCATTGAGGACAGCTGCCTGTGTCTTGAGTTGATGTTTCCGGTTTCATATATATTGCAAAGAATTAATGGTAATTTATTCTTCTGTTTTCTCCTCTTCGCTTTTGGTTTTAGCCTCTGGCGACTCCGGTAAAATAATCTTATCACCAAGCTCTTGAACCTGATTTTCTTTTTCCGGTTGAGGAACCTCCTCGGGCGTTTGAGGATTATTAATTAATTCTTTTTCCCGATCATCCTGCGGGATTTCGGGAAATTTTGGTCCTGATTCGCGTGACATAATTTTGTTAAATAATTAATGGTAATTTTTGTTCTTGATTTTAATTGAATTATTTTTTTCCCTCAATAATATCCAAAACATCCTGGGCCGAGGATTGGCCGATCATGCCTTCAAAAAGTTTGAGTTTGTCCAGCTGGAGTAAAAGGAGAATCACGGCGATCACGGCTGTGGCAAAAGCGCCTTTGATCATTGAGGCGATGATCAATCCTTGCGAAGTAATGGCCGATAAAGTGAGGAGAAGAATCGCCGCGAGAATCACGGTGAGGACCCATTGGGATTTGGGGATTCTTTCTTGGTGCAGGGCGACCAGGTGTTTTCTATTAATTTGCGCGTCGTGAAGACCGATACCGATTCTGCCCAAAGCCGCATTTTCCAGCGAAGTGAGATTTTTACCGCCGGCTACTTCTTCCAAAAGCTTGGTCGTATTTACCACGGTGGAAGTTTTGTGCGTGAAATAATAATCCCATTCCTTGCTTTCCAAAATCGGCTGATAATGTTCCTTAATAATCTCGGCCTCTTTTTTCTGCGCCTCATTCCCGAAATGGCCGAAAGCCCGATAGATTGATTGCATATCTCCGTCAAAACTCGCCACTTTTTCCCTGATAGAGCTGTAGCGCGATCCCTGGCGAGCAATGAAAAATCCGGAAAAAATCGCGAATAAAAAAGTGGACACGGACAAAAAGCTTTTATCTATATTGTAGCCGTCAAAAGAAATAGAATAATACGCGGCCGAAAAAGCGACAAATATGAGAACTATTGAATATTTGAGTTTCATATGTTAATTATTTGCCCATTCTTTCCCTTATCTCCTGCGGGAGTTTGGAATAATCCACGATTTTTCCATAATTTTTGTCCAGCCGCGTAATGATTTTCTTTATTTCCTCAATTACTACGCCGGATTCTTTGAGTTCTTGCTCAGAATTCAGCTCTTTGAATATTTCCACGCGAGCGGCCAAATCTTTCCCAGCGGTTTTGGCAAAAGCATCAAAACTTTTCAAATTAGTTTTGTCAAAATATTCCGAACCGGTGATTCGATGCAATTCATAATGATCAATCGGCATCATTTCCGTCGGATTTCCGCCGGCATCGTATTTAAATTTAATGTCTCCGGAAAATTTATCCGTGCTTATTTTGAAATTATTGACCGCTTTAGCTTGTGCTGTATGTCCTATGTCAGCGGCCGCCTTCACGGTTTCGTGAGACGAGGCCGGTTTTTCTTTGAAAAAATCTTTGTCAATTTCTAATTTTTGCGAGGTATCGTGCGGCGGTATTGCCTTATCGGCAACGGTCTCCGGAATAGCGTACTCGGGAGCCGTCGCGATATTATGGTTGGCCCTGTTGATAAACTGATCAACCGTTTCTCCGGCGCGCGGACGACCGCCAGATTTTTGAATCAGATTGTTCAGATGCTTTTGCAAATTTTCATATTTGGGAATATCGTGCATCAAAGCGTCTTTTTCCGATATGTCCAAATCGTGATTGCCGGCCATTTCTTTAAAAAAGTCGCGCTTCAAAAAGCCTTCGGCCGAACCGTTTTTTATATCCTGATAAGTCATGGTTTCGGCGCCCTGCCGGCCAAAAGGATATTTGAAAATTTCATTCAATTGCCGGTCAGCCGCCTGTTTAGCCGCGGCTTCCGCTTGTTCTTCTGGCACCATTGTTTGATACTCCTGTTTTAAATGACTGTCCCATGGTGCAGGCGCCACTCTGGAAGCTTCGGATTGAATCGGCATTTCCGGGGCAGATGATTGAACTTGTTCGGACGCCGCTTGTTCCACAGCTTTTTTCAGCAGCGCTTCGCCGTGGCCGGCCGCGATCTGATCAACATTTTCAGATGTAATGTGTACATCTGGATGCAGATGATGAAAGTTAGAGATATTATGTCTATTTTCCAAAATGGAAGCAATTTTATCCGTCGACAAAGTATTTGCATCACGAAAGGCTTGACCCAAACCTGACTGATTTTCAAAAAGCTTAGATAAATCAACTTTCTGATTATCTTGCAAAGTGTCAGCATTTTTTAATCCGAATTCTCCCGGATTTTTCGCCACTATGTCTTTAAAATAATCAATCAAATGGTCTTTTTTCGCGGCGATCTCTTCCGGCGTTCCGGTCAAACCTTTGAAAACGCCTCTTTGGTCAAGCTGATGATCAATCATTTTCCACACTGAATTCATCTTTCCCGAAGCAGTCTCTACTGCGGAACTAAGAATATCTTGCTTTGCTCCGGCGACTGCCTCAACGGTCTTTCCGACCCCGGCGGCCGCGGCCGCTTGTTCGGCAGTATTGCCGCCTCCACCGGTTGTTTCAATGCCCGGTAAAGCTTCTCCTTCGGGATAAATACCTGTCCCCACCTTGCCCATCTCCGTGCTGAAATTTTTAACGATTGAATCGGCCGCGCGGCCATCCAGTCCGGCGCTTTGCAGATCGGATTTCAGATGATTTAAATACTCCGATGAAGAATTATTATTTTTTAGCAAATCCGGATGGCTTCTGAAATACTCGGTATATTCAGCGACTATTTTCTGCAAATCCGGCTTAACCGGCGATCCTTCATGCATTCCAACGGCTCTTAAAAATCTTTCGGCAAACGATCCTTGTCCCATGGGAATTTCTTGAATAGATTCGGTGGATTTCTGCCATGGGAACATATCATAATCCTTGGGCTTATTGCCCATAAGCGCTTCATAAGCCGATTTTCCGGATCCTGTGCCCGCCGGCATTCCCGCTTCATGAGGCGGTATAGACCCGCCGCCTCCGCCGCCGTCCGGCTCGCCATGCATATATTTTCCTACAATACCTCCCACTAAAGGCTTGCCTGAACCACTGCCGGAAATCCAACGCACGCCAAGATCAGTTTCTCCCTGCGCGTTGAATAAATGCGGATCCAAGTGGCTGAATAATTCGCGCGCGATCATACCGGCGCTGGCAAATCCTGCTCCATAAAGCGCGCCCTTGGCCAATTGTTTTACCAAATATTTTCTTCTTTCCGCGTCCAGTTCAATTTTGCTTTCCGCCAAATATTGATTTAATTTTTCCATCACTTCCGATTGATTGGCTTCGCTCCACTGATCCGCCTCGTGGCGGGTGGACGGATGGTAAATCTCCACGCAATTGACCGCATCGTTTAATTTATCGGTCAGCTCGTAAAGACTGGCCGCTCTTTCTCCGGTGCTTCCGAAATTTATCCTGCCCTGATCCAAAGCGTCTTTGACAAATTTTACCCGATCGCGCAAACGCCTGGACAAATCCATTCGCCTTTTTGGATCATCTTCTTCCTTGATGTATTCAACAAAATTATTCAAATTGCGAGCCAAGACATTCGCGTCTTCAATCCTCTTCTCTGTTTTTTCCGCCTCGCCGGCCTGCCCGGCTTTGCCCTGCTTGGCGCGCTGAAATTTCTCAATTCTTTTTTTCTTGGTCTCTTCAAAATCCTTGTGTTGGGCCAGAGCGTCATTCTCCCGTAAAGTTTCTTTGCCGCGTTTATAGCCCATATAACCGCCCATTCCGGCCGCGCCCCCGATTATGCCGGCCGTACCCAAAAGAGACACGCTTACGCTGCGCGCCGCAAAGCCGGCAACAAAATAAATGCCTTTTTCGGTCGCAATGTTATTCAAAGCTCTTTTCCAAAGCGGCGCCGACTTGATTTCCAAAAGTGCTTTTTCCGCGTCCGGATTGACATTCATGGCCCGATTGCAGCGCAAGAGGTTTTCAATCTGAAGCATTTGGGCCGTGGCGTGGCTTTGAGTTTCCAAATCGTCAAATTTTTCCACGCCGGCTTTTTTCAGATCGCTGTCTTTTTGCTGTTTGATGATCCGGACGACTTCCTGTTTCAGAGATTGGAATTCGGCGTTCAATTCTCCGGTGCGCCGATACTGGGATCTCGTCGGATCATCGGGTGACCAAGCTTGTCCCAATCCGGCTTTATCCATCATTTGCCTGAAAAATCCTTTTTTACTATCGTCCGCGGTCCACTCCATTGGCAGTTTGCTCAATTCGCTCGCCACTTCATTGAATCTCTGCACTCTGGCCGCTTGTTCGGGCGTCAAATTTTCCAAACCGCTCACATACTGGAATTCCAGCCGGCCGTTTTTTTCAACCACATCCGTCTTTAATTCTTTCATTCCGCGCGCCAATTGGGCGAGTGTGGCCGCATAATCTTCTTTGTTTAAATTATTGGCGATTGATTTCTCATGCTTGGCAATGTCATATCTTTTCTTGATGCTCTTCCAAACTTTTCTAAAAAATCCTTTTGTTTGCGCGGTTTCTTCTTTTTGCGTTTCCACAGCGCCGATTCGCACATCGCGCAAAGTGAGCTGGCGAAGATTTTGCAGCGCCAAAAGTCTTTGTCCGTAAGACAAATCTTTGAATCCTTCTATTTTCTCCGCGTCTTCGGCCGTCAAATCAAAATCTTTCAGAATTTTTTCCACGCGCGCCGATTGCTCGTTTGTCAATTCAATTTTCGGTCCAGCTTCAATCACCGCCGGATATCCGCCTTTATATTCTGGAGCTTTCTCTATTTTTTCAAAATCATCAATTGATAGATCCTTAAGCGCCGCTTCCGGAGAAGCGTCTTCTTTTTTCGGCAACGCTCCGTTTAAGATCTCAATTTTTTGCTCCAATATTTTTATTATTTCCAAATATTCTTTTCTTGGAACATCCCGGTACTTGTCTTTTCCTTGCCAATCGCAATTTTTGAGTTCATTCCTGTATTTAATCAAAGTGGCGGCGCGAATCGCCAATTCATTGGGAGACGCTTTTTGAATATCTTTTTGAAAATCTTCCAGCGGCTCTTCCAGTTTTGCGTTGAAATATTCCCTGATCATTTCATCTTTGTTTTGAATTTTATACAAATCTACCGTCCTGTCTTTTCCAAAAGATTCAAGATTGATATTGGCAATCTTTACGCGAAGCGCGTCCCATTCGGAAAAAAGAGGATTATCGTTGTAATAAGCTTTTTTATCTTCCAAATCATTAAGCCGCTTATAGTCTTCAAATATTTGATTTAATTTTTCCGCTCCTCCGTAAACCTCAATATTTTTCTCGCGCAAAATCTCCTCGGCGGTTTTTTCTTTTGCCGGTTCTTGATTTTTTTCTTCGTCCTTAATATCTCCAGCCGCTTTTTTCGCTTTTTTTCCGTTTTTTATTTTTTCAGCTTCATCAAGCGCGTCCTCGGGCGTGTTTTCATTCGTATAAACCGGACCAATTGTCTTATGATTTGTTTCCACAATGTCATTTTCCAACTCGGTCGGATTTTTGGATGCCTCTATATTTTCTTCTGTTTTAACTTCCGCTTCCGCTTCACCGACTGTTTCTCTTTTTCCTAATAAGAATTCGTGTCCAAAATCTTTCATTAACTCACTTTTTGATTCTTCATAAATTGGTTTTAATTTCCTCTCATAATAAAAATCTCTTTGATCGGGAGTATAGTTGTTCCACTTAGATATTATATCAGCGGCCTCTTTTTCGTGTTTTGTAAGCATAGGAATACCACCAAGCCCTGTCCAAGTTGGTAAGCCGTACTCTGTGTATTTTTTGTTTCCTTCAAGCCAACCAACTTCCGTTTTAGCAACATCAAACCTTGCTGTTATTCCTGGACACACTTCTATATCTGAACCGCTGCCTACATGTATAATTTTATCCCCCGCTTTCGCAACTGCCCCGTCTTTCAAAAATTTTCCAATATTAGCTTCCATGAAATTTGCTATTTCACTCATGTTGTCGCTGCTGCCTATATATATTGTAGCACCAGACTCTTTTAAGCCATTAAAATAAGTTCCATGACCAGCTTCAACTTTAAAGTAAAGTCCGTTTTCATAGAGAAATCGAGCAATCTCCTGTTCTTGCCCCTTTTCAAAAGCGATATGAATTTTCCAACCCCTTGAAGAATATTTCGAGAACGGACTTTCGTTTTTCTCTGTTTGAAAATATCCTTCTTTTACTCCTCTTGGATGCCATCTTTCGTGCCATGTTTTTTCAAAATGCTGACGCTTTATTGTTCTTTCTTTTTTATTATAAAGAGTCTCCCTTAACAATGGATCAATGTCTACCATTGCATTTTCTTTTTCGCCTTTAGATGTTTTTTTGTCAGCTTTTCCGGAAATCTGTAATTTCTCTTGCTCCACTTCCCTTAATGCATTTTCCAAACGCAGAACCTCTGGTTCGTTTTCCGCTTCTCCCGCTTCCGCGATTCCCAGACGCAAGTTCGCAATCCTTTGTTTTATTTCAGCTATTTGTTCCATTTTTTGCGCTTCTTTTTTTCTTTCCTGCGCTATTCTTTTCTTTTCCCTATCTTTATCGCGAGCCGCGGCTTCCTCATTTCGCTTGTTTTGCTCCAATTTATATATTTCTTGCACCAGTCTTCTTACCTCTTCTCCTTTGCCGTCTTTTTCCGCCTGTTTGATCTGTTCATGCAAACTCTGCCATTCCTGATTGTAATTATTCGGCTCCGCTGTTTTATCTTTGGGCGCTTGCGCGTCTTTATTTTGGACTTTTGTTTTAGGATTCTTATTTATATTTCTCCCCTGATCATTGGTGTCCGCCTTTCCTATGCGCCATTTTTTCTCATGCTCCAATTCCCGCGCAAACCTTTCCAATCGCGCAACCTCATTTTTATCCCCGGAAGCTTTAGCCTCGTCAATTCCCAACCGCAAATTGGCGATCCGCTGATCATACGCGGCCGCTATTTCTTCTCGATCGCTTTGTTTCGGCTGGCTGTCCGGCTGAATATCCGGCGATTTATCTGCAATAATCGGCTCAACCGCCTTTGATTCTTGCGGCTTGCCGGCCGGCTCTGGTTTTACCGATTTTTGATTTCTCATTTGGCGCTTCTTGTCTTTTTCCGCTTTTTCCTCGGCCGCGCGTCCGTCAAAATCCGCCACGGAATCTTTGGC
>SCPX01000022.1 GCA_004298615.1 Patescibacteria group bacterium
CTCAATTTTCGCCTAACTCGGACCCCAACAGTTTGAGATTCACTTTTGATCCAAAGTTAATTCCTGAACTAAAGAAGATCGGTTTTAATATTTTAAATTTGGCCAATAATCACGCGCTGGATTTTGGAGCAGCCGGCTTTGCTCAATCAAAAGAATATTTAAAGAAAAATAATTTTGACTATTTTGGCGATCCTAAAAATGCCGCGGAAATATCAATTATTAAAAACATTAGCGGCTTGAAAATCGGCTTTATCGGATTTAATGGATTGATCGGAAAGATTGATCCGGTTTTGGAAGAAATTGAGAAAGTAAAAGAAGAATCGGACATAGTGGCGGTTTACACTCATTGGGGTACGGAATACAATGAGAATTTTACACAGACCCAGCAAGATCAGGCGCGCGAGCTTATAGGCGCGGGCGCGGATGTGATTTTCGGCAGCCATCCGCATGTGGTGGAACCGATTGAAGAGTATAAGGGGAAAATAATTTTTTATTCTCTTGGTAATTTCGTCTTTGATCAGCTCTTTTCCGAGAAGACCCAGCAAGAGCTGGCGATCGGCGCGGTTTTTAAAAAGAGGAGTATGGAATATTATTTATTTCCTTTGGAATCAAAAAATATTCAAGTCAATTTGCTTTCTGGCGATAAAAAAGATATAATCTTAAAAGAATTGGCTGAAAAATCAGAGGCTTCAAAAGATATTAAAAAACAAATACAAGACGGGAAAATAATAGTAAACTATTAAAACTATTTTTATGATCAGTTTGAAATTTTGGCGAAGTAAAAATAAGAAAGATTTATCATCACAAGCGTTGATATCTAAATCATCCCGAGTTGTCTTAATTATCGCCATAGTTTTGATATTTTTTGTGCTTGGAATAGCTTTTGGGTTTGCGGTTCTAAAAAACAAAGGAGGTTCTAAAATCGATTCAATAAACGCCAATAATGAAATCGCGCCGGATTTAAATGTGAATACAGGCGATTCAAATGCGAACGAACAGCAATTATCTGAAGGCGATATTGCGGCGATTTTTGAAAGTTTGCCGACTCCGGAAAGAAAAACATCAAAAGTAATCAAATGGCAAACTCTGCGGCAGATTTCAAAATTGGGAATTTTTATTTATCAGGGAAATGATTATCGAGAAAAATCAGCCAAGTATTACAAGATAGGAGAATTTATCAGCGGCAAATATGAAGGCGCCGATCTGATTTTGGCTAGCGCTCCTTTTGACGGCCCGGCGTTTTATCCCGGATTCTATCGCTTTGTAAAAAAGGGAAATGAATTGTTTTTTTTGAAAAAATATTCGGATGAAGCGTATGATATGGACGGATTGGACCGATCAAAATTCACCGTTGACGATGAATTTGATATTCCGGAATTGAATTACCCAAAACTTTTAAAAGGCCAGAAATCGTGGCAATACTTGGAACAGGACGAATCAGTACGCGCACTGATGAATTTGAGTAGTCTAAAAATTTCATTTGTTGATGCGGCTTTTGGAAATGTTTACACAACTGATGACGCTCTGCGCGCCTCGAGCGGTGATATTTTCACGAAAAACGGATTCTACATAGAAGCGCCTGATGGCACGGCCAGAGTTTACGCGCTGAAGATTTATTTTATTAACAAAAAGAATGTTCCGGAAATAACCTGGAACGATAAAACGAAAAACGCGAATGAATACACTTTTTCGGATGTCACCGGATGCGGCTCCAGGGATTATGTCTCAATTAGATCATCTGAAGAGGTATCGCCGGAAAATGATTTTGAGGTTATTGGAAGAAATTCAAAAGGGGATCAGATTTATGGCTTAAAGAACAAAGAACATGCCATTTACCATTCGGTTTATGACAATTCTTATTTTGAATCCGAGAAAATGCCGTATGAGCAATTTGTGCAATTGCGGCCGTTGTTTTACTGGATTGATCCTTTCGGCAGGATTGTGGAATTTAAAAATAATAAATTTATCCCTCCAGCTGAATGCGCAAAACCCGTAATTTATCTTTATCCGGAAAAAGAAATGGGAGTTTCAGTGAAAATCGATCCAAAAGGGGGATTAACCAAATCCGAGCCGGAATACGGAAATGGTTGGGATGTGATTGCCAATCCAAGTGGAGATTTGATCGAAGTTGGTACGGGGAAAAATTACCCTTATCTTTTTTGGGAAGGGCGCGGCGCTATTTACGAACAACCAATAAAAGGATTTGTTGTTAATAAAGAAAACATCCATTCTTTCTTGGTTGATAAGTTGACATTGCTCGGATTAAACGAAAAAGAGCGTGCGGATTTTATGGAATTTTGGGAACCGAAAATGCAATCCGCGCCATACTATTTCGTGACATTTTTAGGTAATCGGGAAATGGACGCGATCGCGCCTTTGAATATCAATCCCGCGCCCGATACAATCATCCGCGTCCTGATGGATTTTTCTCCCCTTAATAAACCAATCAAAGCTCATGAATATGAGATAAAAACTCCGATCCGCAATGGCTACACAGCTGTAGAGTGGGGCGGGGTAATGAGGTGATTTAATATAATAAAATCAATATGAGACAAAAGAAAGTGGCGATTTTTTATGCAGGGGAAAGGGAATTGACCTCCGGCGATTTCAAACGCTGGCTTCATGCCTTTCCAGAAATCGGCGTGCTGGCCAAAGTGGAGCCATTTTATTTGCCGTCGGAAAAAGGCGGTGCTTCTTCTCCGCGTTTGTGGCAGGAACTGGCAAAGCAAATTGAAAAACAATGGAGCGGCTTTGATGGATTTGTCGTATTGCATCCTATAGAATCAATTCTTTTTGCGGCATCAGCCCTGTCGTATATCTTTGCGCCGCAGACCAAGCCCATTGTGTTTACCGGTTCTCCCTTTGCGCAAATTGAGCGGAAGGAAAACGATCGGAAATCTCCCGATGAATGGAAAGACTTGGACGCGCGCGCCAATCTGTTAAATTCCGTTCAAATCGCCTCAATCGCCCGAATAAATGAAACGATTGTTGTTTCCGGGAATCGCCTATTGCGAGCCAATCGGGCAAAGAAAATGAATTTGCCGACTTTTAATCTTTTTGAAGCCGATGATAAAGGATTTTTGGGAAAAATTGATTTTTTCATCAATCCTCAAAAAGCGGCCGCCAAAATATCGCGTGCCGGAAAAAAACGGATCAAATTTGGTTTGGAATCAAACATCGGCGTTATAGATGTCTATCCGGGATTTGATTTATCTGTGGTCTCCGCCATTGCCGAAGGCAAAAAAGGCATTTTGATCAGAGCAAATAATTCGCGCGATTTGGAAATATTGGCGCCCGCGGCTAATATTTTTCAAAAAACAATAACCGCCGTATATTGCGTTCAGCAAAGAGATTGGGATCCCTCCGGACGATGGAAAGAAATTTTAATTCCTTCAAAGACCGTGAGCTTTGAAGCGGCTCTTACCAAGCTGATGTGGGCGCTTCCCCAATCAAAAAAATGGTCGGATGCCGCAAAAATATTTTCCCAAGACATTGCGGGAGAATGCGGAGGAGGAATATGAGAATATATATTGCCGGAATGCCGACCAAAAGCGGGGGAGCGGGCATTGTTTTGGAAAAAATCGCGGATCAGCTGATCGCTTCCGGCATTGCCGTATTGAGCAATGTTCCGGAAATCTCAAAAAATACTCTTCCGGCGCAAGAGACAGCTTTGGCTGAAAAACGCGGCGAGGTCCTGCTTGACCATATGCACGCTTTTATCGTGGATGGGAGCAGTCCGGATTCGCAAACCGGCTATATCACGGCTTACGCCCTTTTCCGCAAAAAGCATGTGCTTTATATTCTTCCGCAAAAAAGAAAAGTGGATCAATCGCTCCAGATGCTCGCGCAAAACAAATCTTCCTCTCAATTTTTGCACATTCGCCATTGGACCGACGGGACTTTGCCCCGGCACATCAATGATTTCCTGCGTCGGCTTTCTGTTTCAGTTAAGGATTCCGAAACCCCGACCATAAAATTCACCCTGCGCGTCACGCCAAGCATTGACCAATATCTCTCTTGGCGCGCCAAACGCTCCGGCGCCAAAAAAGCCGACTTCTTGCGTCAGATGATTGACGAAGAAATGGAAAAGGACGAGTATTACAAAAAGAACAACGGATCCGATAATTTATGATTTACGGACAATAGCTTTCAGTTTTCAAATTTGAAACTGTCAAGAATTTTTGCTAAGTCGGAAAGATTGATTCGCGATTGTAATGTAAATAGCTTATCGTCCTTGATTAATGCGATAACACGGTCCATGGCGGAATACCCTTCCTCGTTAGCATACTTTACAATCATCGCGTCATATCCGTCAATCTTGCGTTTTTCAATCATTGTCTTGTCCTTGTTTTCTGTTAGCCATTCATTTAAAGAAGAAAATTTTGAGTCAGAAATACTCGAAATAAAATACCAATACTGATCATTTCCGGAAAAAGTGGCGTTCTCGTTAGTTGAATCACTATTCAGGATCGCATACCACGCCGGGTATTCAAATTGATATTTATATTTCTCATTAACATAAGATTCCCACTTTTGCTCCGAGCTATTAGTATTTTGATTCAAAGAGGCTGAATTTTGGTTTTTCAATGAAAGCGTTTTAGCACCGACATACCATCCGGCAATAGCGATAACAATAAGTATTAGCAGTATCGGAATAAATTTTGATTTTAGATTTTCAGACATAGTTATTTGGCGGTAATCAATCCAACAAAGGCGTATTCTTTTCCGTCCATCCCGACATAATTTCCGCTGTCGCTTAAAACCATTTTATTAGTGAATAATATTTCGTCCTTTTTGTTTTTAATATCAAGTACATGATATTCAGTGATTTGGATTTTGCGGTTTTCGGAATTGATTATATTTGAGTTTGAAAACGGCGTATCGCTGAATTTTTCCGAGTATTTGCTGTACACAAGATATTTCTTATCAGAAGAAAGCGCGCGGAATTCTCCGGATATTACTGGTAATGTTTTTACGGTTTTTGTTTGAATATCAAATACTTGGGTCGCTTGTTTTGAGTCAAACGGCGGATTAAAAATAATTGTCTTTTCATCCGGCTGAAAAATAAGTCTGTAATCATCCGGGAGCGATGAATAAATATCCTCTTCTCCGCCATTCGAAGTATTAATTTGAGTCAATATTTTACCGCCGTCATGAATATAATACGCATGTCTGGTAGATGGCTGAAGGTGTATATAACTAAAAGGATAATCGTTGTCCGCTATATAGATTATTTCTTTAATTTCCCTACTTTTTAAATCAATTTGATACAGACCTATCGCCCCTCCTGGATCGCTTTCCGCTTGTAAAAGTGTGACAAAAAACGTATTCTCTGAAAAGAATCTTTCTGGTCGAATAAAATTAAATGACGATGAATGGGGAAAATCTGTTCTGTTAAATACAATTTTTTCCGTAGCGTTTTGAATGATCAATTTTCCATCTATCCCCATAACCTCTTCCATATTCTCTTTTTCAACTTTCGTAGTCCACCCGCCATTAGCTGAACGAATTTCTTTATAAGGAATGCCTTCAAATGAAAAACCTTGATTGTCTGGAATTTTGACATCGTCTATTAACGATCGATCGCCAGAAAGGGTGAGCGCAAAATATTCGTATTTGTTATTTTCAAAATCTTTTAATATTTCTATTGTGACGATATTATTAATAATGCTTATACCGCTCAATTTTTCAGTCAATAAATAAAACTGTTTTGGGTTAATCCTGTCTAACATTGACTTATAGAAGGAAACTTTTCCATTTTCTTTAAGCGTATACACTAGAGTATCACTGCTATTTGACGCGTTTGTATTGCCATCTTCTTGCTTTAATGACAATGTTTTTATCCCCATCACCCATCCGGCCGTAACGATGATAGCGACAATGGCAGTAATAACTATCGTTGTGATTGTTTTTGATCGCATAATGATAAAATTAATTTTTAATACTCATCGCAATGCAAATAAGTGACTTATATTGCAATCTGCATTAAAAAGTACATCAAAAAAAGTTTGCAGTGAGTAGGGTAATTTGATTATTTTGTTCACGGCTTGAAAGCGAATAAGATTGGGGATCGCGCGCCATCTTATTTTATTATTAGATCTTTAATCATTGTGTAAAACGCTTCAGAAAAGCCAGAATCAGTAACTTCGTAAACGAATGATAGCATCAGAATTTTATCATTTCTTAATTCAAAATATGCGTTTTTTGGATTAGCCGTATCAAAATTATTGGTGCCTAGAAATTTTTTTCCAGATATGTCTACATATTGAACCGCCGCATCCGAGCCTGGGCCTGGATTTTGATCTTGTATTTGAAGCCAATCCTCGAGGGATTGATCCGGAGATTTTTTTTGAATTATACTCAGCGTGATACGCGCCCACGGAACTTCTTGAACATTAAGGTCACGCCTATTAGGAGAATCAGCAGTTTGTGAAGTAGATATATATATTGGATCGATATAGTTTTTCACGACTCCTGCAGGCGTTGCCGGATGTGGCTCAGAAATAAACCAATCCCCATGGTATTTTATCTCGTATCCGTAAATTTCATTCGCATATGTTTTCCAAGCGTTGTCTGATATAAACTTATTCTGGGGAATGGATATTAAATTTAAATTAGTGTTATTTTGTAGATTAGAATTATCATTAGCACTATCGATTGGTTTATTGATTTTTAATGTCTGTACGCCGACATACCATCCGGCAACGGCGAGGACAATCAGTACCAGCAGTATTGGAATAAATTTCGATTTCAGACTTTCAGACATAGTTATTTTTTAAATTTGAATCCTTTAATAAAAACATCTATGGCATTTTCAATGGTAAACGCCGCATCAGAAAATTGATGAAAATTAACTTGAAACAATCGATCGTCTTGAAAAAAAACTATCATTTTAATATCAGGGTTAATTTCGTTGCCAATTTTTCCTCCAATGAGCATCGCTGGAATGCCATCAATAGTAATATCTTTTTCTTTAAAATATCCCTCATAAGAATAACTTGTAATCCAGCTATCCAATGTTAAAAGCCCCCTCTCTTTGGCAGAGCTTACAGAAATCTGAATAACATCTGGAGATTCAGAAATACGATCTTTAAAAAGAACGATATCTTTGTTATACACACCATCATCGATTACTAAATTATCTGGGTAAATAAAGGTGTAATTATATTTTTCATTAGCATATTTTTTCCAAATTTTAGCTTTCGGAGCATTTGTATTTACAATCCCGAGATTTGAACCGTCTGCTTGATTTTTGATTATAATATAACCGCCCAATCCAGCAGCAACGATTATTAAGGTTATAATTAAGATTTTTAAATGTTTAATCATATTGATTTGATTAATAATAAATTCTACATTAATAATACAATAATATTATAATTTTTAAAAGAGTAAATAAATAAATTGGGAGGCAATGAAGTTATCACTGCCTCCCGTATTTTAACTATCCGCCGGTTATGTAGTATACCGTGTACCTGAACGCTTTAGCGTCAAAGTCTGTAAAGCTCACCCATCGCAGTCCAACCTTATAACAAGGCGGGTCGCACCAGTTGCTCTCCACTAAATACACACCCGTGCTTGTTTTACCAACAACAATAGCAGTATGAGGCGTCCACCCTTTACTAAGAAGCCAATTCATTTGAATGATCCATCCAGGCTGAACTGCTCTGATTCCGCCACTCATTCCGACGACATACGGACTATAATCCCAATACCAACCATCTGCCTCAGGGAGTGTTAGTGGAATATTAACAACGCCACGCGATGCTGCTGGTACAACTTGTTGCACCCATTTTTTGCAATTTAAACCAACATATTTTCCAATGTCTTGCGCAGCTCTATCAACAATCGCCTGATTTCTTGCACCTTGACTTAAGTTCCGCCACCACGCTTTATTTGCCTCTGTGGCACTGTGCGCAGAAGAGATGCCTATACCAGCAATAATCACTGCTATCATGAGCGTGATTACTCCAATCCTTATTTTTGTAAATGTCTTCATCTTACTCCTCCTGTCTTTGAATAACTGCTTGTTATTGGTGTTTCTGATCTTAAACCTGACAACTTACTCCTCTTTTACCGTCAGTCCTCTGACGCCTATTAACCCCCTTTCTACGGATGTTTCAGATTTTTTGAGAAGTTGGACCGTCGGATCATCGTCTCCGTATCCATCATTAAGAAGTTCCTCACGATAAGCGCGTAACGCTCGAAATGAATCAGCTAATCCTCTATGCAACGCCTCTTCAACAGCTTCCCCGTCCTTTCGCTCAAGAGTAATTTCTTGATCACCAACTACAATTGTGATGCTGATTATCTCAGTACTTGAGTGACTAATAGCACTGTTGATATTTTCAATCAGTACAGGATCGTTGAATATTATCCGATTGCTTGGTAATTGCTCTGGTTCAGAAAAATCCTGGTTTTCCTCGTTTTCTTTTGAAACTGAAATGATTTCAGGTTTACTACCATGCTCGGCGAGAAAGACAGCGAGTATTTTGCCATCTTTTCGGTCTGTGACGATCGCGTAATTTGAACCAAGAAAACGCTGAATTGCCGGCAGGCTTGTTTGATTTTCAATGCATTCCGCAATGCGATAAACGGCATTATCTCCGACAATAACGCAATCCGCGGCCAAAGCATTGCCAACCGCTCCAAATACTCCAAAAACCATCATCCAGAAAAACAAGATCATCTTTCCCACCTCCTTTCAGTTGATTGTTAGTTGTAAAGAACTTAAGTTAATTTCATCATAAACCACCTTGCAAACTATGGTCAATCCCCCTGTTTTGCGCCGTCGCTTGCGTGCGCCGTCGCACTCGTATTTTCGCCAACCTTAGCGATAAAAGCATATTTTTCAGTCAATTTTTTCATCACCATCGCCGTCGGAGTATTGTGGATAACTTATGTCGCTCTTGGCTAAGATTGGCAGGTTTGATTATGAAATTAAAAAAGAGAGTAATTGATACTCTCTTTTTTTGCCTAATGAACAGAAATTACTTTAATCTTTCTATAATTCCTTTTGGGATAATGCCGATTAAATACCCAGCAAAATTAGCTAAGCATAAAAGTATTAGAAAAATAAACAGAAAGGAAAACAGCTCCAAACTAAAATCTTGATGCGAATCGCTGTCCGTGATGGAAATATAGAAAACAAAGATCATTTCAAAAATAATACCGAAAATAACCGAGGATAGAAATGCTGCTTTCAGGTATGAACGAAGACTTCTTTCCTTTATTAAGAAACTGCCGACTAGACCGCCCGATACAATAAATGCAAGAAGTATTTCAAAGCCGCTGTAGTAAAATAAATCACTGGATATAAAACCGGTAATCAAGCCGGCAAGAATGATATTGAAAACGAAAAGACGATTTATTAAGCGCGCCATAAAAATAAACTGTAAATATGAAATATTGCCAAGATAGTATATGATGTAAAATTATACATTTAAATAATTATATAGTAAAGATAAAAAAGATGTTCCTACCCATTTAATAAGGGTAGGAACCAATGATTTTAACCGATGAATCACTTATTTATGCCAAAGATAAAGGTAGTATAAGTCACCAGTTAACCATTTAGCGCATGATCCCACGCAAACTCTTGTGTAGGCGGTGCATAATCCATTAGCCGATAACCCTCCTTTCGAGTCATAGCAACGCCCAACAACCCATTGCACCCACCACAACCAAGATGACCAGCGGACATTGTCGGGATTCACTCTTGATCCCCAATATGTATAATACGCAAGCACGACATCATTCATATCTGTTCCGCACTCATATCCATTAGGCTTATCAATCCAATAAGGAGTAGCATATTCCGCGGAACCGCTTTCCCTCTCTATTCTCTGCGAGCAACTTACGGAAAGCGCATAGAGATCTGCGGCGCCGCTCTTAGTTTTGTGTTTAATGGCTTTTGTCAATTCTTCGTCATCGATTTGCCATCTCCTTTGGTCTCGGATATTTCTAAAAACCGAAATTACCTCATCTTCTGATAAATTCATTTCTAAAAAATCTGCTTCAGAGATCATGCCGACAATTATCATGTCCGCCAACCGTGCAAATTCTCCTTCCTTATCAATTTCCGCAAATACGATATTAGCGGAAAAGATGAACATGCTTGTGAATAGTAGCAGTGTAGATATTATTTTCTGTATCATTTTTA
>SCPX01000023.1 GCA_004298615.1 Patescibacteria group bacterium
TCTCTCGCATTGCATCGGGTCAAAACCGGCCTGCTCTTTAATAATTTCATAAATTTTTTTATGGCCTTCAAATTCTTTCTTATATTGTTCGGGGATAAACTTCTGGCACGCTTCCGGATTGATTCGGCACTGGTCAAAATTCACGTTTTTATCCGCCACTGATTCAAAAAATTTCAAGCTTTCTTCCACTTCTCCCCTGTCGGCAAAACCGTTTTTTACGGCAAATTCTCCGCAGGCCTTGGCCAACTTTATATCTTTCGTCTGAAATGCTTTTTCACAGCTTTCTTTTATGGCCGTCTTGCCGACAATCTTCCTTCCGTCGGGAGTCGCGAGCTCCATATTTTCCAAGCCTTTGAGATAATTGTCTCCAATCTGCTTTGTTTGGGCGCGCACTGCCGCCAATTCCCTAACCCCTTCCGGCCCGAAATATTTTTCAGCTATGACATCGCAAGATTTGAGCGTCTCCGAACCCGGCCTCAAACATTTTTGGCCCGCTTCTTCCGCGGTTTTTCCCAATTCCGGATACTCGCCTCTGACCAAAGCCTCATCGAGCAAAGCGGCTATTCCGGCCATTTCCGATTTCTCAATTATTCCTTTAGGTATATATTTTTCCACAATATCTCCCTTCTTCGCCAATTGTTTGCTGGCTTCAAGACAATCAATCAATTCTTCCCTACTCAAAGTGTCGGCTTTGCGGCTGCAGACTCCGATATTCGTCCCGGCATTTTTGACCTCTTTGACTATAGTTTCAGCCGCCGTCACGGCCCCTTTGTCCAATTGCAAAGACTTGGCCGCTTTTGGCTTGCTTAATATGCCTTTGGCGATTTTTATTATTTCTTCTTCAAAATTTTCGTCTGTAATATTGCTAAGTTTAGAAATGACTTCTTGTTTGTAAGATTTGGCTATTTCGCTCTGCTCTTTATCGTAAACCTTGTATTTTTCCGCCAAATCCAAACCTTTTTCAAAATTAGAATCGAAAGCCGCCGCGCAGTCCTCTTTTGTCTGACATCCGAGCTCTTGAGCCAGAGACTGCAGATCTTTCGGAATGTCGTTTTCTTGCGCGAAAACGGAATGGAAGGAAAAGGCGATTGCCAAGAGCAATGAAAACTGTCCGATTTTTTTAATGTTAAATATTTTCATATTTTTTTCACTCATTATTAATTAGCGAACGGGTTTAGGATTTTCTTCGCTTTGTCAAACGGATTAGTCTCCACTCCCTCAAGCGGATTATTGACTTGGAAAGGATTGGCCGTTTTAGCCGCTTCTTCTGACGCTTTTTTAGCCGCTTCTTCTTGCTGAGCTTTTATTTCCGCTATCGCGGAATTATAACCTTTGTCATAAGACGCGCTTCCTCCATACCAATAACCAACGACAAAACCGACAATCAAAAATATAATTCCGATTGCCAAAAATTTTTTATTCATATTTTATTTTTAAGCTCTTTATTTATTTATTAGAGAGCTTGATTAATTTCCGCGATGAGCGGAAAAGGCTAATAATATTTTCAAAACGAAAAACAGTATTGCGATTATTATACTAAAGATTA
>SCPX01000024.1 GCA_004298615.1 Patescibacteria group bacterium
GCTGTCCGTTTTCATTATCGGATTGCCGGACTGAATGATAAGCATAGACAGGATGTCTTTCCCGTTTTTTATATTGCTCAATTCTCCCAGAGCCGTTCCTGATTGAGTGATGTTTCCGGCTTCGTTTTTCTCCGTGAATGTTTCAACATCTTTTGAAAAATCATCCCAACTGGAAGGAGGCTGGCTTATGCCGGCCGAGGAAAATAAATCCTTGTTCCAATACATTACAATAGGGTCTATCAAAAAAGGAAAAGCCGTCAGCCCGCCGTTTTTTGAGTCTAAAAATAGGTTTGAAACATCAACAAAGTCGTCCCGGAAATTTCTTTCCGGATAATATGCGAACGGAATGGGACTTATTTTATCTTTATTTTTCAAAACCATTTCCTGGCTGATTATCCAAAAGTCCGGTCCATAGCCGGAAGCCAGAGCGTTCACAACTTCGTTTTCGTAAGAGGATTCGGGGTATTCGGCGTATGTTATTTTGTAAGATTTATTTTCTTTGTTAATGGCGGAAATAATGCCGGTGATTTGGTCTCTCGGCAAAGTCCCCCAAAGAGAAACGGAAACGACCGGGCCTCTCTGAGTCCCTTGATTTTTATATCCGGGCAAAATGCCGCTGAAAATAAGGACGGCAATGGCAGCGACAAACCCGAATCCAGCCATCAATATTATCTGAAAAGGCGTAATTTTGTTCATAAAAAATTTCTATGGTTTTTTAAATATTATTCCGTAATGATTATCCCCGGCCGGAAATTCCTTTTCTTCTAAAAATCCCTCTTGGATGAAAATTATCTCCGCTTCTTTTTTGGCCACGACTGCTTTTGGCGCAGGACCGGTTCCGCCGAAAGAAGCCGTCCAGTCTATCAGCGCCATTCTTCCGCCAGATTTCAGCACTCTGAAAATTTCTTTGGCCAAAGCTTCTTTGTTTACAATTTGGAACAAAATGTTTGAAGCGATGGCAAAATCAAGAATCCCATTGGCCAATTTCGTCCCTTCCTTGCTTTCAATGTCCGCCCAGATTATGTCCACGTTGGACAAGTGCCGTTTTTCCGCTTCGGACTTTATCGCTTCCAAAAGATTTTTCTGGATGTCAATGGCGTAGACCGTTCCTGCCTTGCCGGCAGGCAGGCCCGAATTATTCATTTTTTGGGCGATCTCCAAAACATAACGCCCGCTGCCCGAGCCGAAATCGGCCGCGACCATTCCCGGCCATACTTCAAAATTTTTCACTATTTGTTCTGGATTGATGAACATAAAATTATTTACCGCCAGATTTATCTGCTAAACTTTTAGGCATCATTCCACTCTCTTGAAGAAATCCCCGCTTGGCGCAAAATCTCTGAAACAAGGTATTTTGATACATCTCCCTTGTGTGGATTGGGGATTCTAACTTTTAATTCTTTTTTTATCATAAACAAATGGCGGCCGCCCGAATAAGGACCGTCAAATCCTAGTTTGTGAAATTTCTGAATTAATTTTCTTAAAGAAATATTACTAGGCATACTTGACT
>SCPX01000025.1 GCA_004298615.1 Patescibacteria group bacterium
TGACAAAAATTTTATTTCGTGTAATATGTATAAGCTAATCGTTCATTTACTAAACAACCAAACAACAAGGAGGTAAAAAGTGAAAAAAATATTCAAAGAAGAAGATAGAAACCATGTGTTTCAGGTGATGTTTGACTGCATGATCAATGGGGAAATGATAATCTTTGATAAGGTAATAAATGAAGCGCGCAAAAAAGGCGTACCCGAAGAGTACATAAACGGATTGGAAAAAAGTTATGAAGAATATGTCGTCATAGCTACGGAAATATTCCGGGAATACGGAGAAAAATTCAGCATAAAAATAGTGCGCGACAGGATTCCGCAAAATCTTTGGGTAAGACTGCAGAAAGAGGCTTCAAATGACCCGGCGACAAAAGCGCAATCATTGAAAACTCTGCTTACCCCATGGAATGAGGCGCAAAAAAAAGATTTTCAGAGAGAAGTTAATCGTAAAAAAAACCAAACCGATACAATGTAATCTCTCATTGCTTCGCTCCACTAAAAGGGCTATTATTATTTTAATAGCCCTTTATTTTTTAAATTATTTTTTAAATTTGACAAAACGCAAAAAAACATGTATACTAACATTAAATATTATTAATATTAATAAATATATCTATGGGAGAATTCAAAACATCACCCGAGGAATATTTCGAATCGTTCAAACAAATATTATTAGATAAATATCAATTAAAGGATGTTGATGTTAAGGCGGCGGAGAAAAGATTCATTGAACTTACTAAAATTGAACAATCATATGAAGATGCCGAACAAAAATTATTGGAAGGCATGGAAGAAAACATTTCCTCAATCACCGACAAAGAAGGATGGGTGCAGAAGGTAAACCCGGACGCTGGCGATATTTACAAAACCCCGGAAAAACCGGATACTGAATAAGACAAAAACATTTCAGAACATTAAAAGAGCCGAATACTCGGCTCTTTTTAATTCAAAAAATAAGGGAGAGCGCAAAAAATGCGACTCTCCCTATTGGGTGGCCGTTTGAAACTGTCTTTATTCCGGAAATACTCCGAGAATATTAAACAGCTTGTCAATTAACTTGCGTTCGGTTGGAGAATCATGATGGCCGTCTTTCGTATACTGCTCCGGAACATCCAATACGACATCAAATTTTATATCTACTCCGCTTGAAAAAACATTACTTCCGCACTCCTTAATGGTGATTATGTGCCTTATATCCCCATTTATGGATGATCCCCTTTTCCAATAATACAAATTACTTTCCGTTCCTAAAAAATTTCTTAAATCTAAAAGCGTTTTTGGATCAATACAAACTTTAATTTCCATCTTGCTCTCCTTTGGCCTATGGCCTGTTTGATTGTTGTTTTATTCGCTGATTACAAAGAACAGAAAAAGCACTTTACCTTATTTCAGCCCGCAAGTCAAGAGGGATTTGATTTGCGAACTTAAAAAAGGCGGGAAGGCGAATAATTATTTCACCTTCCCTAAGTCGCACCGATTAAATGGTGCGGGTGATGGTTTTTTTCCATGCGGAACCGCTGTAGCTTCCGCCGCTACCCACTTTAACAGTGATCTTTCCGCCGTCCGCAGTTACTTCATCGATGCTAATATAATCTTTCGTGGAGCGCGAATTGATCAGCTCATTATAATGAACACCGGATCTATCTTTCCATATCAGATAAACCGTATCAAATCCATAAGAGTGACCATCTTCAGCCATCCGTCGCACTGCGGCAACATCTTTCCGATTCTTTGGAAATACCGGATCATATGTGAAGTCTCCGCAGCCCAACGACGGACCAAGAGCGGTAACTATACTTTTTGCTTCTTCAGCCGTTAAAACTGTTTCTTTCTTCTCTGACATTTTCCTCACCTCCTTTTTTAAATTAAATTATTGTAAAGAACTTTTTGCAGATCTCCAGAATGTCTGAAAATCTCTAAAAAGGGGAAGTTTTGTTGATGAGAACTTCCCGGAAACTCGATATCTGAATAATTAAGCAAGGATGATCTTTGTCGCGATATCGTCCATTACATTAGAAGGTACGCGAATATAATCATCCGCGGTAACATTTGAGATGCCGGCTTTAAATAATTTAGCGCTCTTCCGCCAAGCCGGAAGCCTAATCTTGAGAAGGTTATGGAAGATAATCCCTTTTTCTCTATCATCATCCCTTTCTAAGGCAACTATGATATGAGTATAGTCGCCTACAAAAATTATTTCTTCCGCGTCTTCAATGCTTACTACTTCGCATTGAACACCGTAAAGATCAACTGCGATTTGTATCGCCGCGTTGATCACCTCAAACTCTCCAACCACTAAAACCTTTAAATCTTTCTTTTCCATTTTTTAATCCCCCTTATTTTCGTTAAGAAGAAGGCCCAATGCCCTCTCCCAGTTTTTACTATCCTGAACAAATCCGGCGACCTTTTTACCGGTCGCTTTTTCAATCGCTCCTACAAGATCGTTTGCCCAATCGGCCTTATGATGATCTATGTTGGAACAAATCACCACTGGAATACCAGCTTCAAGCGCCTTATAAACCACATGAAGTCCGCTTGCGCCTTCCGGGCTTCCGCCTTCGCGAACCGGAAAATGCAGATCAGTCAAAATCCCGACCAATCCTTTGCCCTGATACTTTTTTATAGTATCAACAGCGTCTTCATTTGTGGAACATGCCAATGGCATAAAACCTTTTGCCATCACCAAGTCACAGGCCTTCTGTAATTCCTCTGTCTTGTCCTCTACTACAATGATTTTTTTGATCATTTCACTATCTCCCCGTTAGATTGTTTTATTGTAAAGAACAGTCCCCTCTTTTCACAGACTTCCAAGCCCCAGCGCCTGAAAGTCTTTAAAAAGGGCCCGACATCTGAACTTTAGTCGGGCAAGTCGTCGTAAATTGATATTTACTTAGTCGGAGGCGGAAAAAAACTATAATCCCTGTTTGAGGTTGCATAAATAACCCACCCAGGACTTACAGTTCTTTGGCAGATTCTAATTTTAGTAAGCAGCGACATATTGTACCTGTTGTAAGGTGATTCATATTGAAACACCTTCTTTTTCCCATCTTTCTCGGCCAGAACCTCCGGACAATTCACGGTTATAACCCTCCATTGTCCTTTTAGTTCTTCTTTTTCAACCTTTTCAACGGCTGCGTTATATCTCTCACAGCTGACTAACATAACTATCGCAACAAGTGCCAAAATAATTTTTTTCATTTTTAATCCTCCTTGATTGTAAAGAACTCCTAGGAAGCTTGGTTAATCCAAGATTTTCTTCCCTTTCAGAAACCACAATTCTTGTATCTTGTATCATGAATCTTGAATCATGAATTTCTGAAAGAGGGGCTACAAAATTTACTTGTAGCCGTAGGTTGCCGCGGTCTCGCCCGAATTTATATGGAGTAATCCATCTTCTCCAATTTCTTTCAGATCCCCGCTCACGAGGTTTTCTCGTATCTGTCGTCCATCCGCCATGTCGGAGGCAATCACAGAAAATCGTTGCACTAACTTTATTTTACATGGCCATTTCCATATCAGCTTCGGCTTATGCCGAAATTAACCCGCTTAACAATCTTGCCCAGTCTTTTACAACACGATCACCTTTATAGTAACCGGCATGGTAGCATTCTGGCCAGATTGCAATCCCGCCCGATTTAAAGGGTGGTTTGTGGATCCATAAGTCAAGAGCTTTTCCGTAAGCATCATCGTGATGACTTGCATCAGTGATAATACCTACGTACTTGACTCTAGCCTGTATGGCTTTCAGCGCGACCACGAAACCAGTCGCTGCCTGCTCCACTCCCTTTCTATCGTGTGGCGAAGGAAGGTTAATATCGGTAAGAACAGCATCAAAACTGGAGAGATCCAGCTTCGGTTTGCCGCCAAGACAATCATTGAAAGTTTTGAAGAATTCCACAAAACTCTTCATAATGATTAAATCATGATCAGCCAGCTGTTCTTTTGCCGCTTCCTGATTGATGGGATCGTCTTCTACGATCAGTACTTTCATTAACTCACCTCCTTTATTGGTTGTTATGGCTCGACCGGGGTTGATATAAAGATTCTTTGCCAATCGTCGTCATCGGCAAAATCTTGTTGTAAAGAACTTTCCCTCCGGCCGGAGAATTTAGAACTACTTGAGCCTAAACCCTCCGGCCGAAGCCCCACTTGATTAAAGTGAGGTTAGCGACAAGCATGGGATTTTGTTTTTATTCATCGGATTTTTGTTAACCCGATGTGTCAGTATATACTACTATTAAAATCTTGTCAAGACACTCTGACAAGATTATTACTATATCTTGTTTTATGCCTTATTTTAGCCAAAATAATAGAAATTATACTTGTAATACTAAATTTATAAGGCATGTATTCATTTAAGTTATCCACAGTTATTTGACGCTTTGTTAGCACCTCTTGACAAAAATAAAAATATCCCCTATAATGGGGATTCTTAGTTCTTTTAATCAAATATCAAGCGCCAAGGCGCTGAAAACAAACGCGAAAGGGGGTGAAAGACGATGATAACCAAGGAGAAATCTAGGCGTAATCTTCTATCTGTTTTTGTAGGAGGATACTACAATGATGTTAGGAGGATTTGGAGGATAAATCAGATTCTTTCGCGAGTCATTCTGATCCATTTTCGTTGATTACAGATAAATTCGTAAATCGCCAAATCTCTGTTAAATATTTTTAGCCGTTTGGGCGATTTTTAAAAAAACTTAATCAGAATGACAAAAAGGGGTCGTGCTTTTTACAAGCCGACCCCTTAATTTATTATATCTCGCGTTTATCTGGCGATTTTAAATCATCTTGCGTCAATCTGCGGATTTGTCGTATTTCTCCGCCGACTCCCAGGCAAGATTAAATATTGAGCGCAATGTATCGCTGATAGCTTTGTTTTCAATGATCGCACCTACCAATTTACCTTTGAACGAGAACATTGCTACCTTATCCTCATAAAAGAGAATATCACTGTCAATTGGAAATTTATGATAAGGAATAAATCTTAGTTCACTCAAGTCGCGGAGAGGAACTTCTTTTAGCTTCCCTTCTTTACGAACATATATACCGCGCAATTTAACTTGTTTACGTTTTCTCATTTCTCTTACTTCTGTTAATTCTTCTTCCAAAAAAAGACTGTCCACATTATCATCTGAATAAACTTCTTCAATTTTTTTATCTTTTGATTTTAGAAAATCCTCACGAATAGCTTTTATACCCTCTTTTCCCTCAAAAAATCTGACTTTGGGCCGTTCTCCGGCCGTGTCAAAAAGATTTTTCAGTTCCGGAAGATATTTTTGGAACTCCTGTTCTTTTTGTTTGATCTCGCTTTCTTGTTTGCGCAAAAGACGCAGTAATTGCTCCGGATTCTCGGCTATGAAATAGGTTTTTTTGCCTTTTTCTCTTTGGCTCATCAGTCCGTCTCTGGCCAGTTTTTCCGCGATCACATAACAAGTGGCGCGGTTAATGCCGGCGTGTTTGGCGATCTCGGCCGGCGCCGACTCTCCCAATTCCAAACAAGCCAGATACACTTTGGCTTCTTTTTCCGATAATCCCAGATCTTGAAGAATTTTATCAAGCATTTCCGTTAAAGATCAATTAACTTTGAAATTATAGCACATTACGCAAAACAAGAAAAATTGCCTATACGACACAATTTAACAATATAGCGAAAAATTAAATATTACTAACAAATTCGTCAGCCGATAAATACCTTTCATTAAAAATCAAATAATTACTTTCGGCTTCTTTTTGCTCGCCGATTAAAATACAATACTTTCCCATTCCAAAAGCCGCGCCGGCCTCTATGTGAGCGGATTTGCCTGCCGGCAAAAGCAATATGAGCGTTTCCGAATCGCGCAGAGCGTTCATATCGGTTTCAAACACTTTTTTTATATTCTCATCGCTCTCCCAATTTGGTATAGCTTCAAATTTTTTCATGGCCTCTTCCGGATCTTTTTCCGCATCAGCTAAAGAATGTTCACTGTCAAAACAGGTGTAAACCTTTTTTCCCTTAGCGCGCAATTTCCGCGCCAAATCCAAAACATTGTCTTTATTCCTCCACCGGCAGGCGATAAAATAATCGTATCGCATAAATCAAATTTAATAACAATTAGCTCCATTTTACCACGATAAAATAAAAATAAAAAGCGAATTATTTCTGATCCGCGATAATGTTATTAACGGTTAAAATTATCCTTAGGCAGTTTCGCTTGACCAAAATGTTTTTTTGTTCTTTAACCATTTTATCACGCTTTTTTGCAAAGCAAGGGGCAAGACCATGATCTTTGTAAATTCTTTATCATCAAGAAGAACAAAATCAATATGATCTTCTTGGCTTTGATTATGGGCTTTATCAACCGCGCAATCAAAAACCAAGTTGATTTCATGATGCAGTTCGTTGTTTTCTTCATAAATATTTTCCACCGTGCCGATATACGAGAATTTTTTAAGTTTTACTCCAAGCTCCTCGGCCAATTCACGCTTCAGCGCTTCCCCGGCCGCTTCTCCAAATTCAATATGTCCGCCCGGGAAAAAATAAATGCCACTCTTCTTGCTCAAGCAAACCAAAATTTTTCCGCGATGCCGCATCACCGCCCGCGCGCAAATTTCAAACGGCATAGTTAATTTTCAAAATCAAAAATATTAATTCCGAGTTTATTTAAACTTTTATACAGGCTGCGCAGAGGCAGTCCGACGACACTTGAATAGCACCCTGATATTTTTTCAATAAACACATCGCCTATGCCTTGGACGGCAAACGCTCCCGCCTTGTCCAGCGGTTCGCCGGTTTTGATATAATCGTCTATTTCTTTGTTTGACAATTTACTCATCTTCACTTCCGCGGCTTCGCAATCCAGCAATTCTTTTTTGCTTTCCGCGTCTATAACGGCCAAGCCGGAATATATTTTCATTGTTTTGCCGGACAATGTCCGGAGCATTTTTCGCGCGTCATTCTTGTCTTTCGGCTTTCCGATTCTTTTCCCGCCATATACCACGAAAGTATCGGCGCCGATCACGATTCCATTTTTAAATTTACCGGCCGCGGCCCTGGCTTTGCCCAGCGCCAATGTCTTGGCCAAATCTTTATGGCTAAGCTTTTGGCTCATATCTTCCTCAAAATCACTCGGCATCACATCAAAATCAAGCCCGATCTGTCGGAGCAATTCTTTTCTCCTGGGCGAGGTGGAGGCTAAAATAATTTTTTGTTTCATAGATATCTGAATTATATCTTATCTCCAAAGAAAATAAAATAATTAGCATAAGCCATATTTTTGCAGTTTGAATCATAAAAATCCGCTCCGATTTGCTCGGGGCGGATTTTATTTTTAAGTATTACTCGATTTGAATCTTCGCTTAGTAAATTTATCCCTTATATCCCGTGCCGGCCGGTATGAGTTTGCCAATAATCACATTTTCTTTCAAGCCGCGCAATTCATCCACTTTTCCGGATATGGCGGCGTCAATGAGAACGCGCGCCGTTTCTTGGAATGAGGCGGCGGAAAGGAAACTGTCCGTGGTCAAAGAAACTTTCGTAATCCCCATAAGCAATTCTTCGCCGACCGGTTCTTTTTTCTTTTGCGCCCGGCACTCCTGCACCGCTTCTTCGAATTGCGATCGCGTCACCACATCGCCCGCCAAAAGATCGCACTCTCCGGCATCTTTGATGAAATAGCGGGAAAACATTTGCCGGACGATTATTTCAATATGCTTGTCATTGAGCTTTTGCCCTTGGGAAAAATAAATGTACTGGATTTCCTTGATGACATATCTTTGAGCGGATATCCTTCCACGCAGACTGAACAATTCGTGAAGATCCATGCTTCCTTCGGTCAATTGCGCGCCTTGCTCCACCAAATCGCCGTTTTTCACCCAAACAGTCTCGCCGGCCATCAGAGCTATTTCCAAAATCTCTCCATCATCTGATTTCTTGATTTTCAAAACTCGAGAATGATCGTGTTCTTCAATTCCCAAAATCTGTCCGCGCACCGGGGAGAGAAGCGCTTTTCTTTTGGGCGCTCTTCCCTCAAACAATTCTTCAACTCTGGGCAAACCTTGGGTGATATCTTTGCCGACGACGCCTCCGGTATGAAAGGTTCTCATTGTCAATTGAGTGCCCGGTTCGCCGATTGACTGCGCCGCAATTACGCCGGCGGCCGTACCCAAAGCAACCAGGCGATTATAAGCCAAATCATAGCCGTAGCATTTTTGGCACAACCCGCGCAATGTTCGGCAGCTCAAGACCGAGCGGATATGCGCTTCTTCAATATGGGATTTTTTGATTTTTTCAACCATCTCGTCCGTCACCAATTCGCCCTTTTCCAAAAGTGCTTTGCCTTTGGCGTCTTTGAGATCCGAAGCCAGGACCCGTCCGACAATCCGGCCGATCAAAGTGCCGCCGACATCTTCGCTGTCTTTTTGCGTAATTGTGGTTCCTTCTTTGTCTTTGCAGTCCTCTTCGGTGATGATCATATCCTGCGACACATCGACCAAGCGCCTGGTCAAATAACCGGCATTGGCCGTGCGCAAAGCCGTATCGGTCAGACCTTTTCGCGCGCCGTGCGTAGAGATGAAGAATTCCAAAACATCAAATCCTTCTTTGAAATTACCCTTGACCGGTAATTCTATAATATCGCCGGAAGGAGAAGTCACCAGGCCTTTCATTCCCATCATCTGCGTCACCTGCGCCCAAGTGCCGCGCGCTCCCGAGGAAACCATTGAGTAGACCGAGCCGCCCACTTTCAGTGATTTTTTGGAAACATCGGTCACCTGGTCTTTGGCGCGATTCCAGACTTCAATCACTTTGCCGTGCCGCTCGTCATCTGTTAAAAGTCCTTCATTGTAATGACTGGCGATCTCTTCCGTTTTATTTTCCGCGTCTTTTAAAATAGCGGCTTTTTCTTTGGGCACATCCAGGTCATCCATTCCCCACGACAGTCCCGATTTGGTCAAATACTCAAAGCCCAATTCCTTGAGATCGTCCAAAAGAACGCTGGTCGGCTCAAATCCGAAAATCTCCAGCGAGCGCGAAACCACGCCTTTTAAGGCGCCTTTATCCATCACTTCATTGACAAAGCGCAATTTGGCGGGCAATACTTGATTGAAAATCACGCGGCCCACGGTCGTTTTCTCTATTTTGGATCCGATCTTCACGAGAACTTCCTGCCGCAAGCCAATTTGTCCGAGATTATAGCTAAGAATCGCTTCTTGTTCCGATCCGAAAGCCTTTGGTTTTTCTTCCGGCATCAGGGTCGTCATATAGAAACAGCCGAGCACAATGTCCTGGTTGGGCGTCGCGATCGGATCTCCGGTGGATGGCTTCAGAAGATTATTTTTGGAAAGCATCAATTCGGCCGCTTCTTTTTTGGCCAATTCGGAAAGCGGCACATAGACCGCCATTTGATCGCCGTCAAAGTCGGCATTGAAAGCCGGACAAACCAGCGGATGCACCTGAATCGCCTTGCCCTCAATCAGCACGGGCTGAAAAGCCTGAATGCCCAAGCGATGCAAAGTCGGCGCGCGATTCAAAAGCACATGGTAATTTTTGGTCACTTCCTCAAGAATATCCCATACTTCCGAGCGATTGCTTTCAATAAACCGATTGGCCGAGCGCAAATTATGCACCATTTCGCGCCGAATAAGCTGGGAAATGATAAACGGTTTGAACAATTCCAATGCCATGCGCTTGGGCAGACCGCATTGATAAAGTTTCAAATGCGGACCCACTACGATCACAGACCGGCCGGAATAGTCCACCCGTTTGCCCAAAAGATTTTGCCGGAACCGGCCTTGCTTGCCGCGCAGCATATCGGCCAATGATTTGAGCATCCGGCGCTGGCCCGTGGAAGCCGTGACTGTCTTACCGTGCCGCGACTGATTGTCAAATAAAGCGTCCACCGCTTCCTGAAGCATTCTCCGCTCATTGCGCGTAATCACCTCCGGAGCATTTAATTCTAAAAGTCTTTTCAGGCGATTGTTGCGGTTAATCACGCGGCGGTACAAATCATTCAAATCGGAAGTGGCGAAACGGCCGCCGTCCAATGGCACCATCGGGCGCAATTCGGGCGGGATCACCGGAATGATTTTCAAAATCATCCAATCCGCTTTGATTCCGGACCGCTCCATATTTTTCACGAGCTTGAGACGGCGCATCAGCCGGCGGTCCGCGGAATCATCGCCCTCGTCGATTTTTGCTTGCAATTTTTCGATCTCCGCCTTCAAATCGATTTCCCGCAAAAGCTTGTCTATGACTTCGGCGCCGATCCCGGCCTCAAAAGCGTGGCCGTATTTCAAGGAAAGATCCTGATATTGGCTTTCGGACAGAATTTGCAAAGGGCGCAAATCTTTAAGCTCGCGCTTGGCGATTTCCACCGCTTCTTTCAGCGTTTTGTATTCCTGATCCCGGATTTCCAAAAGCTCGGCCATTTCGGCTTGATATTCTTTTTCGTGCTTTTCCTTTTGCTCCGGTTTTTCAGAGTCCAATTTGGCGCGCCGGCGCTGGACTTCTTTCATCCGATCATTGAAAGTCGCTTCAATCTGGCCGCGCTTTGATTTTTCTTCATCGTCAATCTGCTTTAAGGCGGCTTTGCACGCATCATCATTTACCGCCGTGACTATGAAGCTCGCGAAATATATCACTTTCTCAAGCTCCTGCACGGACAAATCGAGCGCCAATCCGATTTTGGAAGGCACGCCCCTTAGAAACCAAATGTGGGAAACGGGCGCGGCTAATTTTATATGTCCCATTCTTTCACGCCGGACAGCAGCCCGCGTCACTTCCACGCCGCACTTGTCGCAAACAATGCCTTTATACCTGATACGCTTGTATTTTCCGCAATAACACTCCCAATCTTTGGTCGGCCCGAAAATCCGCTCGTCAAAAAGCCCGTCTTTTTCCGGCTTTTGCGTGCGGTAATTGATCGTCTCCGGCTTGGTCACTTCTCCGTAAGACCACGACAAAATTTGTTCCGGCGAAGCGAGTTTTAATCTAATATTGTTAAAAACTTGCGGCAGTTCATTCTTTGGTTGATTTTCGGTAGTCATAAACTTGCATCTTGTATCATGAAACTTGTATCATATGCCTTGTAAAAAAACCGAAGCGGCGAGTTACAGGTTTCAAGATTTACGATTTAAGATTAATTTTTAACTTCTTTTGAATTTAAAAGCTCGACATTAAGGCACAAGCTCTTAAGCTCCCGAACCAAAACATTGAACGATTCCGGAACATTCAGTCTTTCAATGGGCAGACCTTTAATGATTGCCTCGTAGGCCTTGGACCGGCCCGGCACATCATCGCTTTTTATGGTAAGAATTTCCTGCAAGGTATTAGCCGCGCCGTAAGCCTCCAGCGCCCAGACTTCCATTTCTCCGAATCTTTGTCCGCCGAATTGCGCCCGCCCGCCCAGCGGCTGCTGGGTCACCAAAGAATAAGGGCCGATGGAGCGCTGGTGGATTTTGTCATCCACCATATGATTGAGCTTCATCATATACATATAGCCTACGGTCACTTTTTCATTAAACGATTCGCCTGTGCGTCCGTCGTAAAGCGTCATTTTTCCCTCAGCCGGGAAACCGGCTTTTTGCAATTCGGACCGGATGTCTTCCTGGGAAACTCCGTTGAAAGGCGGAGTAGCCACCGTGTAGCCGAGCCGGCTCGCGGCCAATCCCAAGTGGGTCTCCAAAATCTGCCCCAAATTCATACGAGAAGCGACGCCCAAAGGATTTAAAATTATGTCCACCGGTGTCCCGTCGGCCAAATGCGGCATATCTTCCACAGCCACGACGCGCGAAACCACGCCCTTATTGCCGTGCCGGCCGGCCATTTTGTCGCCCACTTGCACTTTGCGCAAATTCGCCACGGTCACCTGGAGAGATTCGCTCACGCCGGATTGCAGCTTGTCGCCTTTGTCTCTTGAGAAATTTTTAATGTCAACCACTTTGCCGTATTCGCCGTGTTCCAAATACATTGAGCTGTCGCGCACATCCTTGGCTTTTTCTCCGAAAATCGCGCGCAAAAGCTTTTCTTCGGCCGTCAATTCAGTCTCGCCTTTTGGCGTTATTTTACCGACCAATATATCGCCGGAAGCCACCTTGGCGCCGATCCGCACGATACCGGTCTCGTCAAGATCTTTGAGCTTTTCCTCGCTCACATTGGGAATGTCACGCGTCACTATTTCCGGACCAAGCTTGGTATCGCGTACATCCACTTGGTAATCTTCAATATGGATTGAAGTGAAAAAATCTTTCTGCACCAATCTTTCCGATAAGATAATGGCATCTTCATAATTGCCGCCTTCCCAAGACATAAATGCCACCAAAACATTTTGTCCCAAAGCCAGTTCTCCTTTGTCTACGGCCGCTCCATTGACCAAAACATCGCCATATTTCACTTTTTGTCCGACTTCAACGGCCGTGCGCTGATGCACGCAAGTGGAAGTATTGGTCCGACGGAAGGTGATCAATTCGTAATTTTTAATTTCTCCGGAATCGTATTTAACCTTCACATGAACGGCATCCGCTTCAATGACCGCGCCTTCGCCCTCGGCCAAAACCGCCTGCCCCGAATCCAGCGCCACGCGATGCTCTATTCCGGTGCCGACGAGCGGCGCTTGCGGATGAATGCAGGGCACCGCCTGCCTTTGCATATTCGTACCCATCAAAGCCCTGGTCGCGTCATCGTGTTCCAAAAAAGGAATCAGTGAAGTGGAGACGGAGATAATCTGCCGCGATGAAACATCCATATATTCAATCAGATCCGCGTTTTCCAATTTCGGCTCTCCGTGCACCCGCATTTCCGCCTTATCGCCGGCAATATTTCCGTATTGATCAATCGGCGTCGTGGCCGCGGTAGTGCTCTTTTTTTCTTCTTCAAAAGCGTCCACATATCCGATTTCCAGAGAAGCAAACGGCTTCACTTTTATTACTTCATCAGCCGCGTTTTTTTCAATGGTTTTAGCCAAAACATCAGAGATTGTTTCGCCCGATTTGGCGATGACTTTTCCGTCCTTGCCCGAAACATCCTGCTTTAAAATGCGATTGACCAATTCGCCAGCTTTCGGCTTCACTTCATTAAGCACCTTTCTGAAAGGCGTTTCAATAAATCCGAAATTATTAATTCTGGCATAAGTGCACAAATGGCCGATAAGACCGATATTCGGCCCTTCGGAAGTGGCGATGGGGCAAATCCTGCCATAGTGGGTGCGGTGCACATCGCGCACATCAAATCCGGCTCTCTCCCTGGAAAGACCGCCCGGACCCATGGCGGACAGCCGGCGCTTGTGCTCCAATTCGGACAAAGGATTGGCCTGGTCCATAAATTGGGAAAGTTGGCTGGACATGAAAAATTCTTTGATCACGCCAATCACCGGCCGCGCATTCACGAGCGCCGCCGGAGTCATAGTATCCACATCCATCGTGGACATCCGATCTTTGATGATTCTTTCCAATCGGGCCAGTCCGATTCTAAATCTGTTTTGCAAAAGCTCGCCCACGGTCCTGATGCGGCGATTGCCCAAATGGTCAATATCGTCAGCCGTGCCTTGCGTTTGATTAAGTTTTATTATTTCGCGCAAAACCGCGATGATGTCATCCCGCTTCAAAGTGCGGTGTTCTTTGGTCACCGGAAAATCCAGATTGAATCTGTGGTTTATTTTATACCGTCCCACTCGGCCCAAATCATAGCGCTCAAAAGAAAAAAACATTTTCATTATGAGATCGCGCGCGTTTTCCACCGTGGCCAAATCGCCCGGCCTGATTCTTTTATAAATTTCCTTCAATCCTTCGCCTTCGTTTTTGGCCGGATCTTTCTCCAAAGTCGGGCGAATGCCGGCTAAAGCCTCCGCTTCCAGATCGCGGAATGGCGCCAAAAGCTCTTCGTTTGTAGCGTAGCCGAAAGCGCGCAAAAGAGTGGTAGCCGGGACTTTTCTCTTTCGATCGATTTTCACCCAAATGCAATCATTGAGATCCGTCTCAAATTCCAGCCAAGCGCCGCGATTGGGGATTATTTTCGCTCCGTAAAATCGCCGTTCGCCATTTGTTTCCGAGGTAAAGAAAATACCGGCCGACCTGATAAGCTGGGAAATAATCACCCGTTCCACGCCGTTGATCACGAAAGTCCCCTGATCCGTCATTACGGGAATTTCCCCCAAATAAATTTCCTGTTCAATGATTTTTCCGGTTCGCTGATTGACCAGCCGCCCTTTGAGGCGCAAAGGCGCTTCATAAGTGCCGTTTTTTAATCGAGTCGTTTTCTCATCAAATTTCGGATCAGACAAATAATAATCCTCAAAATAAAGCTCCAAATCCCGGCCGGTAAAATCTTTCAAGGGCGATATTTCGTCGAATAATTCGCGCAGGCCTTCTTTCAAAAACCATTGATACGAATCTTTCTGAACTTCTATGAGATTGGGAAGTTCGACTGCGTCGCGCAAGTTGGTAAAGAACCGTCGAGGAGAGTGAAGGTTTTTCATAATAAGACAAAAAAACGCGCAAAAAAAATTCGCCTTTTGCGACAAAAGGCAGACGCGTGTTTAGAAAATTATTAAATTGTTTGGCAAATTTTTAGAGAAAAGCCTTAGACTTGCGGATAACTTGAAAGAAATGATATATGCACAATATCACTATTCTAAAATCATGTCAAGCCCCCTGTAAGGGTATGGACTTATTAACTGCATTTAGGCTAACGACAGCTGAAAGGTGATAGTAATTAGTTAACAACGCGAAGTTGGTTAAAAAAAGGATTAAAACGAATTATTAAAATCAATGTTGCTTACTACCGACTAATTAACAGTTTTTCCACAACCTCTTTTTCATTCCACGGAATTTTGGAATTATTCGTCCCCATTATGCAAGTTTCCGATCCCTTTCCGGTCAAAATAACAATATCGCCGGACCCAGCCAGACTCAAAGCTTTCATAATCGCCTTGGTACGATCCAATATTTTCCAATAAAATTCATTCGGGATTTTCGAAAATCCGCTTTCAATTTCATTTAAAATCTGCTGTGGATTTTCGTCATACGGGTCTTCATTCGTCAGTATGACCTGATCGCAATATTGAGCGGCCAATTCCCCCATTACCGGCCTTTTCCATTTATCTCTTCCTCCGCCGGCCGCTCCCAAAACGCAAATCAATTTTTTGCCGGATTCTTTCGGGACTAAAGGCCGGCAGAATTGATATACGCTTTCCAAACTTTTCGGCTCGTGCGCGTAATCAATAAAAACCGTAAATCCGGCCGGGGCAGCGATCCGTTGCATCCGGCCGGCAATACTCTCAAAAGAATCCAACGCTCGTTTGACAACTTCCAAGCCGATTCCTTGCGAAAGAGCGACCGATGCCGCTGCCAGCATATTTTCAACATTGAAAATCCCCAAAAGGCGGCTTTGGATTTTCACAGCGCCTTGAGGTACTTGCAATAAAAAATCAGTTCCGTAAATCGTAATATTTACTTGGTTGGCGAATATTTTTTGTTCAATCGGACATTTGTTAACGGCGTCATTTTTAGAAAAAGCATAACCGAATTTTTCATCCGCTTCAAATTTTAAAAAATCATCAGCATGCTCATTCGCGATATTGGCTATTATGTTTTTTTTCACTTCATAGCCGTTTATTTTTTTTCTAAAGTTTTTGATGAGCGAGGCAAAAAGCATAAGTTTCGCCGCTTTATAATTTGCAAATCCTTTATGCCGTTCTATATGCTCGGGCGAGAGATTGGTAAGGACCGCAATATCGTAATCTATACCGATATGGCGAAATTGCGCCAAGCCCTCGGAAGATGTTTCAATGATCGCGTACTGGCATCCGGACTCGGCCATTCTCGAAAGCAATTTCTGCATGGCAAATCGGCCGATCATTGTCATTTTCGTATTATTCGGCTCAATTTTTTCTCCGATTTTAAAATCAATGCTGGAAGTCCAGCCGGTTTTAAAACCGGCTTGCTCTAAAATACGGCTCGTCAGCTGCACAGTCGTGGATTTGCCTTTGGTGCCGGTAATGCCGATCACGATCATTTTTCTGGACGGAAAACCATACCAAAAAGCCGCCGCGTATTCCAACGCTTTGTAATACAAATCAAAAACCGGCCCGGGAATTATATTTTTCAAAAAATTTTTCATAAAATTATTGACAAAATCTGATTTTTGGAGTATACTGCTAAGGTTGTAAAAAAATTATTATCCTTTTTCCTCTTTGAAGCGTTAAAAAATCCAACACCTTTACCCAGAATATTATATCACTTTGCGGTTTTAAGCAAAGTATTCTGAAAAAGATGCTGGATAGTCCGCTAAGGATTTTCGCTTGAGAAGAGAAGCAGAGGCGTGTATGTCTATTGTCAAAAAAGAATTGCTCAAAGACTTGGAAGATCTTTTGCGTTTCCAATTCGCGGTCCAGCAAGAACAAAAATGGGACGAATACGATCTTTTGGAAGATAAGATAGAAGAAGCGGAAAAAGCGATCATTGACTCGTCCGATTCGTCCGACTCGGCAATTTAGTTCTTTAATATCAAATTTCTTTCAAGGATAAATTTGATTTTCATTTTCGTCATAAAGAAATATCGCTTTGACCGGACAGGATTGAGCGGCCGCTGTTAAAATATCGTCGCTGACGGCGTCCGCCGCCAATTCTTTCCGCTCCGCTCTATTGACGCCTTTATCTCTGCCTTTGATTTTCATCACCGCCTTATTTTCCTCGTCCAATTTAAAAACCTCCGGCGCGGTCGAAATGCACGGCGCCGCACCGATGCATAAATTACTGTCCACTCTGATTTTTAAAATTTTATTCATAAATGAGATTATGCTCAATTATTTACCACCAGCCCGTAGATTTCGCCTTGCGTTTTTCTATCGTGTAGAGAAGAGTGTTTTTGTCGTATCGGAGCGTATAGTCGCGATTGTATTTGTGGTCTTCAAAATCAGCCGCGCCGTGTTTTTTCGCGTGCTCAAAAATAATTTTCGCTTCGCTGGTTTCCAGCGCATATAAATAATGCCGTCCGTCCTCGTCGCCCTCCACTTTATGACCGTCTATGGTTTGAGACATAGTGATTAAAAATTAATAATAATTATTCTCGCTTGTCAAGTGGAAACCTCACGATAAATGTCGATCCTTTGCCTTCGGTGGAGTGAAAGGCTGCATCTCCTCCGTATCCCTCGGAAATCATTTTTACCAAATACAAGCCGATGCCCATTCCCACATTTTTCATTTCATAGGCGTTGCGGCCGCGGAAAAACGAAGTGAAAATATGCGGCTGGTCGTCTTTGGGAATTCCCACCCCCGTATCCGATACTTCCAGTACGAGCCGGCCGTCATCCTGATAAGTCGCGAAAGTTATTTTTCCGTGCGGCCGGGTAAAGATCAAAGCATTATCCAAGAGCTGTTTAACGACAAAAATGAAAGCGGTGCGGTCTATCGGCAAACTCTCCGGAACATCTTTATTAAACCACTCAAAAGATATATTTTTTGATCCGGCAAACCAGCGAATATGGTCGGTAATCGCGGAGAGCTCGGCCCGCGGACTCACCTTGGCGTCTTTGCGCCGGAAATAATCCACGGTAAGCTCTTGGATGAAAATAAAATTCTCCAAAATATCTCTCATCCAAGCGTAATGTTCGCGCGCTCCGACTAAAAATTGATAAGTCCAAGGAGGAAGTTCTGACACCTTGTCCATCAAAATTTCAAAAGTGTATCCGATGGCTGACAAAGGCGTGCGCAAACCGTGCGCCGTGTTGCGGATAAAAGCTTCGCGCGAACCGTCCAATTCCTTGCGCTCGCGATCGGCTTTCTTTTGGTCGGTAATATCGCGTTGGAAAGACGCAAAACTGTTTATTTTTCCGTACGGATCAAAAAGCGGTAATATGACTTCATCCGCGTCGTAAAATGATCGGTCTTTGCGCTTATTGGTCATTTCCGCGCGAAAAATTTTGCCGCTTTTTATCGTTTTCCATAATTTTTTATAAAATTCCTGATTTTGCTTGCCGGATTTTAAAATGCGCGGCGTAACTTTTCCCGCCAATTCTTCCGATTTCCAGCCGGTGAGTTTTTCCCAAGCCGAATTGACATATTGAATGACGCCTTCGGTGTCGGTCACCGCTATTCCTTCCATGCTTGATTCCACCAAGCGCGAAAGTTTTTTCGCTTCGTCCAAAGATTTATCCAAATTAACCACGGCTTCATTCATGGATTCGGCTATCATTCCGAACTCATTTTTTGATTTTAAAACGATTTTATGGCGGAAGCGGCCGGCGTGAAATTGGCCGATCCCTTCCAAAATTGATTTCAGAGAATAAGAGGTGCGAAGAATTATACTGCTGGAGACGGCAAAAACAATCAAAAGAATTATAATAAAAAATATAAAAGAAACGCGCAAAAGATTATCGGTCGCTCCTTCCGCTTCCAAAGAATAAACATCTGAAGCCTGACTGAATTCCTTTCTTAAAAAATCAATGCGTGAATAAACGGACATCGCGATATCGCGCGATTCGAACAATAATTTCGCTTGAGAAGCGGCATCGCCTTGCGCAAGAGCGGCTAAAAAATTAATGGTTTTTTGATCAAGATCGTTTTTCCCGTTTTTTATAAAGATTAAACCGCTATCCATCAGATCAATAAATTTTTTCTCCCTCTCGCCGCTCCAGCGGGAATTAAACAAAGAATCTTGAATGGATGAGATTGTCGCGAATTTTTCATCCAAAGATTTAGAGATTATTTCAAATTGAGTTTCAGCTTCAGAAACGGCGATCAATCCATCGCGCAGGGCGTATAAAATTTCTCCCCGCTTCAATAAAAACGTATAAATCTCGGAAAAATCATAAGAAACATCACGAATCGCTGAAAAAACCTCTTTGTTTGTTCCCGCAATGGCGGAAATTTGAGAGTAGATATACGCGCTGAATCCGAAAAGCAAAACAAAAACCACCAGCACGGCGATAATCAGCTGTTCCCGAAAACTGTGCAATGCCTTTCTCGTTGTCGTCATAAGTTTTTTTTATTCAAGGAATCCGGCCAAATGATTTTATTCGCGCCCAATGCCAAAACCAGTACGCCGGCATAAACGGAAACAAACTCCCAAGTCTCAATTATGATCTCGCTTAAAGCAAAAATTTTCTGGCTTTCAATGAAAAATTCCATCACATGCATTGAAGTCAAAATCAAAATGGCGGACGCAAAAATCCCCATGGGAAATTTCTTTCCTTTAAAATCAACAATCATTGCCCGCGCGTTCATAAATACCAAAATCGCGATGGTCAAAAAAAGAGTAAAAATATGCTGAATCCCCTGTTCGGCCAGAAAATTCAAAAACGCTCCGATCTGCGCTATGACCGGCATTTGATTTTGCGGTTTGGGCGCGGCGGGCAAATCCGGATCTTCGTAAATTTTCATTGCTTGGGCGATAAAGAAGAGAAATGAAATCTGTCCGCCGTAAAACAAAAAATGCTTGACCCAGCTCAAAAGCGCTCCCTCCTCCGCAAAGAACAAAGAGGACAAACAAAATCCGGCAATACTTAAACAAAAAAATATCCGCACGCGGAAAAAAGGGATCTTACGGCAGGAAATAATGACAATCCCCGCTCCCAAAGCGACACTGGCGATTTTGGCTATGAAAATTAAAATTTCTTCCATCTGATTTTTATATTTAATGGCGATTTGTTCTTCTCCTTAAAAATAGCGCTATTCCCCATGCCGCTAAGACGGCCGCGATTCCTCCCAAAACATCGTAAAAAAGATCGGCGCCCGTGTCATACGCGTCGCCGAATCTCTGGCCGCAGGGCAAAAGCTTGTCCGCGATAAAAGGAATCAGATCGCGGTGATAGCAAGTGAGCAGGTCTTCGCCGAATTCTTCAAGTTCAAACAAGACTCCCAAAGCGACAGCCGTGGTAAACGCGAAAAACATTCTTGTCCCCAGATACCAATTTACGAAATTCGTCCGGCGCAATACTCTGAAAAAAGCGAAAACAATGCCGGCGGCCGCGGCCGATCCTAAAAAATGCGCGATCACATCGTACCACCAAAAATCGTAAAAACGGAACATATCGCCTGCCGCGTCGTATAGCACCGGAACGAAACCGAGAAGGTACGCCACCCAATAAAGACCGGCTTGATGATGTTTTTTTAGATAATAGTTTAAAAATTCAATAAATCCGTAAACTCCCCCGCCGGTAATAATCAATCCCAACCAAGTAAATTTGACGCTAAAATGCAAGACTCCAATCCAATTCAAAAATTCAAAAATCAAAAGCGCGATGAATAACAGTCGGATTGTCCGTAAGGCTGTTTTTTTCATATTTTATAATATTTTACCACTTTTGCGGAATTTTGGGAAATCCGCCCGCGGCTTGACTAAAAAAACAAAACAGGTTAAAATCACATATTCTTTATGTTAACTATCCCTCAGCAATTTGAAGAGCTTCTTAAGCATCCGGAAAATATTTTGATTATGCTTAAAAAAAATCCGCTTATCGCGGACACGGCGGCCGCTTTGGCCTTGAAAAAAATCTTGGAAAACGGCAAAAAAACCGTGGAAATCGCATCGGAAAATTTCCGCGTCTCTTCTAAAATGAAATTCCTCCCCGGTCTGTCCGAGATTAAGGACAATTTGTCCCACCTTAGGAAATTCGTCATTCGGGTGGACACTTCGCGCACCAAAGTGGAAGAATTAAGCTATAATCAAAACGGCGATCATTTGGATATTTTCCTTATGCCGTCCGGCGGAATGTTCCGCAAAGAAGATGTGGAAACCCGCGAGGGCGATTTTCGCTTTGATTTGATTGTCTGCGTGGGGTCGCCGGATCTGGAATCGCTGGGCGAGCTTTACGAGAAAAACAGCGAATTTTTTTACGAAACGCCAATCGTTAATATTGATCATAAGCCAACCAACGAGCATTTCGGGCAAGTCAATGTCGTGGATCTCACCGCTTCGTCTTCGGCCGAGATTATTTACGCGATTGCCAAAAGATTTATTACCGAACCTTTTCACCCGGATCTGGCGACATTGATCTTGGCCGGAATGATCGCGGAAACCAAAAGCTTTCAAAAAAGGATCTCCCCTCAATCACTCCAAATCGCCAGCTCTCTGATTTCACAGGGCGCGCGCCGCGAAGAAATTATCCAGCATTTATATTTTACCAAATCGCTGTCACTTCTCAAGCTCTGGGGCAAAGTCCTCACTCGTCTGCAAAAAGACGATAAATACGGCATTGTCTGGTCTTATGCTTCGGCCGACGATCTAAAGCTTACTCTAGACGACGGGCTGGAAGACATTATGGAAGAATTGATCGCCTCAAGCCCGGAAGCGAAAATAATCATCCTTTTTGCCGAAACCAAGCCGGACGCGACCGCTGTTTCCGTCCAAACCGTAAAAAATATTGACGCGCAAATTTTATCCAAGCCGTTTACGCAAAATGCCGAACGCCAATCGGCCCAATGGACAATGGCGAAAAATCTTATGGAAACGCAGACCATAGTCTTGGAATCATTCAAAAAGACATTAGAGGGTTTGCCAAAATAATCGCTCTGTTATAGAATACATTAGTAATGAGCGCGTGTAGCTCAACTGGTTAGAGCACCGAGCTTATACCTCGGCGGTTCTTGGTTCAAGTCCAAGCACGCGCACCAAAAAATATTCGGGCCCATAGTTTATCGGTAGAATGCATCCATGGC
>SCPX01000026.1 GCA_004298615.1 Patescibacteria group bacterium
AATCTCGGCCGAAGGCCCGAGAGTGGAAGATCTGAAACCGGTCTCGGCCAAAATTCTTTGGAAAACCGACAAACCGTCTTCGTCCATCGTCGCTTTTGGAAAAGACGCAAATTACGGAACGGAAATGGGAAATACGGAAGAATTGATAACAGAGCACGAAGTCCAATTGATCGGACTGGAACCGAAAGCCAAATATCATTTCAAAGTCAAATCCGCGGACAACGAAGGCAATATCGGCGAAAGCGATGACAAAGAATTCGCCACTCCCGAAAAGCCCGTCATCTCCAAAGTCGCGGCTACGGAAGTTTCAATGAATTCCGCCATCATTACTTGGGAAACCACCACTTCCATCACTTCGGAAATTGAATACGGCAAGACCGTCGGTTATGGTAAAAATATTACCGATAAATCGTTGTCTCAAACCACCCAGCATGCGGTAAAGATCGTGAATCTTGAATCAGGAACCATGTATCACTTCCGCGCCAAGGGAACGGATCAGTATGGCAGCGAAGTCCAGTCGGACGATTATACATTCTCCACGATCGCCGAACCCAAGATCGCCAAATTTGCCATTGAGAGCGTGACACACGGCGGAGCGGAAATCGTCTGGGAAACCAATACGGACACGGACTCGCTGGTGGAATACCAAAAAGACGGGGACACGGATGTAAAAACCGCCGGCGCCACCGATCTGGCCAAAAATCACAGAGTCAAAATAGACAAACTGGAAGACAATGCCAAATTCCGCGCTCGTATCGTGGGACGGGACGCGCTGGGCAATGAAGTGAAATCCGATTATAAAGAATTCATCACTTTGGCCGATACGGAAGCGCCGAAGATTACTTATGTTAAAACAGAAACTTCAATCCCATCAACGGGCGAAGACACTATCCAAGCTATTATTTCATGGAACACAGACGAGCTTTCCACTTCCCGTATTGAATACCATTCAGGCGCGGCTATTTCCAAAACCTATTCGGAAAAATCAGATACGGATTCAAACCTTACCACTTCCCATCTGGTTATTATAACCAAATTAAAGACATCGAGCATATATCATTTCAGGGCCATTTCCGGCGATCGCGCCGGCAATGAAGGCAAATCTGTTGATTACACCATTCTCACCCCGCAGAAAAAAGAATCTCTCTTGCAGATTATCTTGAAGAATTTGGAAGAGTCATTCGGGTTTTTGAGGAAGTTGGGGAAGTAATGCGTCTTAGAAAGTGGACTGAGGATTAATTATTTGGTATAATATAAACATGATAAAGAAAATTCCGCCTGTAGTTCTTTGCATCCTGGACGGCTGGGGTTTGGCGCCCCGCTGGGGCGGCAATGCCATAGAAATCGCCGAACCGAAAAATATGCAAAGATATTGGGAAGAATACCCGCACAGCGAGCTCATCGCTTCGGGACGAGCCGTGGGACTGCCCGGACAAGAGCGGGGAAATTCCGAAACCGGACATCTCAATATCGGGGCGGGCAAAATCGTGCGCCAAGATTATTCCTTGATCACGAGCTATATAGAAGACGAATCCTTTTTTGAAAATAAAACCTTGCGCAATGCCGCCGATCACGCCAGACGAAATCAATCCAATGTTCATCTTTTGGGGCTGATTACCGAAAACGGCGTGCACGCGCATTCAGATCATTGCCTTGGGCTTTTGGAATTTTTCAAGCAGCAGCAAATCTCTCAAGTATTTATCCACGCTTTTACGGACGGGCGGGACAGTGATCCGAAATCATCCGAAAAATATTTAAACAAAGTGGAGACCCGGATGAAAGAATTGAAAACCGGAACATTTGCTTCAATGTCCGGCCGCTACTACGCCATGGACAGGGACCGGCGCTGGGATAGAATCCAAAAAGCATATGATACGATTATTTGCGGCACAGGACCGAGATCCGGCAATTGGCGCGATGTGATTCACGCTTCGTATAAAAAGGGTATGACAGACGAATTCATATTGCCAAGCTCCATTATTCAAAAAAACGGCGAAATTATAACGATTAAAGACAATGACGCGATAATTTTTTTTAATTTCCGCTCCGACCGAATACGGCAGATGGCCCAAGCCATCACGGTTGAAAATTTCAAAGAATTCAAAAGAGAAAAAACTTTAAAAAAAATATTTTCCGCAAGTTTTGTGCAATACGAGGAAAAATTGCCAATCCATACAATTTTTGAACCGGAAAGAGCGAATGGCTCTCTCCCGCTCGTACTGGCGGAAAAAGATTTAAAGCAGTTTCACATAGCCGAAACGGAAAAATACGCCCATGTCACTTATTTTTTCGCGGGCGGGCACGAAAGAAATTTTTCAGGCGAAGAGAGAAAGCTCATCCCCTCCCTAAAAGTGGCGACTTATGATCTGGCGCCCCAAATGCGCGCCCGGGAAATCACGGACGAACTGATCAAAGCGATTGAGAGCGAAAAATATCAATTTTTGGTGTGCAATTTCGCCAACGCCGATATGGTGGGG
>SCPX01000005.1 GCA_004298615.1 Patescibacteria group bacterium
GATATTTTTTCCGACAGTTCGTCAATCACTTGCTGGGGTTTGTAAGCCCCTTTGAAAAACCAGCGGTCGGTGAATTCTTCAATGGAGCGGCGCAGGGGTTGGAAAAAGAGGGCGACGATAAACGCCACGGCCACCAGGGTGATTTGGAAAGTGTCTTCGGGCAAAGAATCGGCGAAAACAAATGGCAGGCCGAAAGCCACCATTGAAAAGATGCCTAAAATAATCATCAGCAAAATACCCAAAATCGTCACCTTGCGGATAATGACGACAATGTCCAGAAGGCGGTGTTTGACTATTGCGTAAGTAGTAAAGGCGACTAAAATTACAGTAAAAGAAGTTCCATAACGAGAAAAATAAAAGTTTTTAGTAAGCAATGGAATAATTAAATTTGTTATGGCGGCCAATAAAGTGGTGAGAAATGTCCCTAAAAATAAATATTGAATTTGCATTTTTTCAATCCCAGAGGATTTTCGATATTTTTTTATTAATATAATAAAAGCCAATCCCATGAATAATAGAAAATATAGCGTAAAGATCAGATAAATTGGGCCAGTTATTACATTAACTTTCAAATCAACTATATCTACATGAGATATAATTAATTTTGTCTGCGTAAAAATGCCAACGATTATTGCTATTAAAAAAATAAGGAAATATTTAATTTTTGAAGTTTTGATTTTTTCGCGTGGAAACACTAAAACAAAATATAAAAATAGAACAGCGATAAGCGTCGCAGCAGTATACGCAAGACGAGTGAATAGCGTTGAAAAAGATTCATTTTTAACGGATTCCGCAAAATAATCTCCGAGATAATTACTAATAGCCCAAAAAATGATTGACAATATTACAAAGAAAAAAGAAATATTTACTTTATTCTTTATTCCTTTTAAAAGAATGGTAACGCCGAAGATAAAATTTATAACAGTTATGATGAGAAAAACTACGAATTCCATAATTGAATCAACGAATCATTTTTTAACATTTTGACTAACCGTAAATAATGTAAAATATAAAAAAGATTGCTGTTTTATTACTTCAAACTTTTTGTATTCAAGCATGTGCTTTATTGACTCTCGGGTATAGTAAATCACATGCTCCTCTTTAAATATTTTCTTCAAGAAAAATCCCCAACCTTTTCTCAGGTAGTTATCAATAAAAGGATCCAGAAGAACAAAAAATCCATCATTCTTCAGAACGCGATGAATCTCACTTATGACATTATTGGGATTTAAGTAATGATGAAATGAATTAAGACAAAAAACAACATCAAAATAAGAATCTGGGAACTTTATTTCATTCGCCTTGCCTATAATATATTCGAGCTTTTCGAGGGGAATATTATTTTGCCGTTGCTTACTACTGGCCTTTTTTATCATTTCAAACGAAAAATCGATGCCAACCGCTTTCTTGATTTTATTTCCTTGCACGGCCGTCAATCCAAGTTCACCCGTGCCGCATCCTAAATCAAGTATTACACTATTTTTCTTTAATTCTACGATATTCAGAGAATGTTTTATAGCTGTTTCAAAATATAAATTCCAGATACCTCCGTCATAGGTATGTGCCCAGTTATCAAATTGATTTCTCGTTTTTATTTCAATATCAGCACTTTTAATCATAATTATTTTGCTGATTTTAAGTCTCTAAAATAATATCGTATCAGTGATCCCATCCCAATCCTCGCCCTCACCACAAATTCTTTATCTTCTTTTCTTCCATAACCCAAATAATATTTAGCGAAGCTATTAACGGCAACATCGCGGTGCCATGGAATTTGTTCACCGTTGTAGATCAACCAGGGCATTGAAGCGTATGACCCGTGAAGAACCAGTCCTTCCCGATCAAGCCGGCGGCTTGGATTATCGCTTAATTTAATCAATTCTTGGGCCATTGTCCAAGTATCATCATCAGCAGGAGTGACTCTTCCAGTCGCTTCGTCAGCGTTGTACGGATTCGGATATATAAAATCAGCCAACGCGGCCGTTTTTGCCAAGACCCTTATATTGGGAGTAATAAACATTATTTCAATTGGTTTGAAAATTATACAAAAAATATTTCTAAGTATTATTTTCCGCAAAGCCAAAAATGACAATCTGGTTCCCAGTCCCAATTTTTGAAAATCTTTTCTAATCACAGTAAACTCAATGTAGTGAACGGTTTTGTTA
>SCPX01000006.1 GCA_004298615.1 Patescibacteria group bacterium
GCTCTTCCGATCTCGAAAAATATCAATTTTTGGTGTGCAATTTCGCCAACGCCGATATGGTGGGGCATACCGGAAATATTCCGGCGACGATTGAAGGCATCAGACTCATTGACGAATGTTTGGAAAAAATAAAACAAGCGCTTGATAAGAAAAATGGATGCTTTATAATAACGGCAGACCACGGTAATGCCGAAGAAATGCTCAATCCGTCTACCGGCGAAATGGACACTGAACATTCCAGAAATCCCGTGCCGTTTATCATTATTTCTGACCAACCGAAGATTGCCAATGCCAAATTGCGGCTTTCGGGCGTATTGGCCGATATCGCGCCCACGATTCTGGATGTTTACAATATCCCCAAGCCGGAAGAGATGACGGGAAAGAGCTTGATTGTGAGTTAAAAGTTAAAAATACAAAGTTCAAAATTATTGAAATCATTTTAAGTTTTCGTGGATCACGACTTTGCAATTTGAACTTTCAACTTTAAACTTCGCTATATGACTAAGCCAGTCATCCAATTGAAAAGCATTACCAAATACTACGACCTGGGGAAAACCATCGCCCATGTCTTGAAAGGCATTACAATGGACATTTTCCCGGGCGAATATGTGATGCTTTTCGGCGCGTCCGGATCGGGAAAATCCACGCTGATGAATATTATCGCCGGATTGGAAAATGTCAGTTCCGGTAAAATTTACGTCCGGGGCACCGATCTTTCCAAATTAAACCACGATGAAGTCGCCCAATACCACCGGCAAAAAATCGGGTTTGTTTTTCAGAGTTTCAATCTCATCCGATCGCTTTCCGTGGTGGACAATGTCGCCCTGCCCCAAATGGCCGCGGGCATCCCCAAAGCGCGCCGGCTGAAAAGAGCTATGGCGCTCTTGGAAGAAGTGGGACTCACCCGATTCGCCCATTACCTACCCACCGAGCTTTCCGGCGGACAACAGCAAAGAGTGGCTATTGCCCGAGCGCTCGTCAACAATCCCTGGATTATCCTGGCGGACGAACCGACCGGCAATCTGGATTCCGAATCGGCCAATGACATTATGGACTTGATCAAGCAATTGAACGAACGCGGCAAACGGACTATCATTCTCATCACGCACAATCCGGATTACATCTTTTTCCCGCACCGCGTTTTCTATGTCAAAGACGGGCTGGTCACCAAAACAATAATCAATCGCGCCAAATACGCGTACGCAGAAATGGGTCCGCAGCAGAAAACTTTTGATTTGGACGCTTTATTTTCCAAGCATCCGGATATGTCTTTGCATGAAAGGCAGTCCTATGAGCTGGCCAATAATTTTTACGAAACATTCAAATTGGAGGCTCTAAGCCGCGGCCGATTGGAGCGGCTCGCCCACAGCATCCAGGACTTTTTGGACGATAAAAAGACCGAATTGGAATTGGCCGATGTTTTGGATAAGCCTTTCAAAGACGGCGGAGTGGGACTGCGCAAACAATTGGCCAAGGATATTGCCAAAAAGACGGCATTAAAAAAACAGGAATTTATTCTATATGCCGTTAAGGAAAACAAGCCGGTTTTAGATTTAAATATTGAAGCGTTAAAGGCGGAGACGGACGGGCAAATAACCGAAAATCAGCAAAGCCCGGAATTACCCAAAGAAACCACGGAATTAAAATCCGAAACTAAACAAATTCAAAATTAAAAATTCAAAGTTCAAAATTACAGTTCAAAGTTTTAAATTTATCGATATGATCATAAACTTTGCATTTTTAATTTTATACTTTTAACTGCTATGAAACTCATAGACATCTTGCGCCTGGCAATGAGAATTTTCAAAACCAATCGCTTGCGCACGCTTCTCACCATTATGGGCGTGTCCATCGGCATTGGCGCGATTTTCTTTTTGGTATCCTTGGGTTATGGAATACAGCAATTGACGATTAACAGAATCGCTTCGTCCGATGCGTTGTTAACACTGGATGTTTCCACGGGCAAATCAGACATCATCAAGCTTGATAAAAAAGCGACCGAATCTTTCAAAACAATCGCCGGTTATTCGGAAATGAGCCCTTTGCTAGGCGTGGCGGCGCAGGCCGGATCGGGCGAGAGCAATCTGGACACTTTTGTCAATGGAATTTTGCCCGGCTATTTCAGGCTTAGCGGAATGAAAGTAAAATACGGAAAACCGTTGGATGTGACTGATACGGCAATGGCAGTCATCACCTCCCATATGGCTACCGGTTTGGGCATCGCCTCTCCCGAACAGGCGCTGGGTAAAAAAATAAATTTAAATTTCATTGTCACGGAAGAAAAAGAAGGCGGAGACACGGTAGAAAAGACAATCGCGGGAGACACGGAATTTGAAATAAAAGGAGTGATTGAAGACAGCGAGAATGTGCAAACCTACATCCCGCTCTCGGCTTTGGACAAACTGGCCATAGACCAATACCAATTGGTAAAAGTGAAGGCCAAAGACCGCCTGTCCATCAATCAGCTCCGCGACAAAATCCAAGACAAAGGATATGTGGTGGCTTCGGTATCGGATACGCTGGATCAATTGGATAAAGTTTTCAAAGTAATCCAGGCGATCCTGGGCGGATTCGGCATTGTCGCTTTATTGGTCGCGTCAATCGGAATGTTTAATACAATGACCATCGCTCTTTTGGAACGCACCAGAGAGATTGGGGTAATGAAAGCGCTAGGCGTGAAAAACAGCGATGTGTGGCGGCTTTTTCTTACCGAAAGCATGGTCATCGGCACGGGCGGAGGAATACTCGGGATTTTGTTCGGCTGGGGCGGCGGCGAAGCGGTCAACGCGCTTTTAAATGTTCTGGCCGGCCAGTTGGGCGGTGAAAGGGTTGATATTTTTTCCTCGCCGTCGTGGTTTATAATCTTGGTTCTCGGATTTTCCACCATCGTCGGATTTTCCACCGGCATTTATCCGGCCAGAAGAGCCGCCCGCATCAATCCGCTGGTGGCATTGCGATATGAATAAAAAAATATTCATCGTTATTTTCTCAACCATCCTGTTTTTCATTTTCGCCAATGAGGCGTTTGCGGCCGATCGCTATTGGGTGGGCGGCGCGGGCAACTGGTCAGACGATACCAATCATTGGGCTACAATCAGCGGCGGAGCGCCCGGCGCGGGCAATAAACCCGGGGCGTCCGATACCGCTATTTTTGACGCCAGCTCTGGCGGCGGCACTGCCACCCTTAATGAAGCGGTCTCCATCGCCGTTTTTGATATGCGAACCGGCAACACCACCGCCGTTAACACCAGTGGCAGCAATTACCCTTTAACCGCTTCAGGAAATTTCACCATCACCGCTGGCACCTTTACGGCTAATGGTTCCACTATAACCGTGGGCGGCAGTTGGGATAGTTCTGCAAGCACTGCGTGGACACCGGGATTAAGTACAGTTATTTTAGGCGGCACTGGTAGCGTGAAACAATATACGACTAATCCATGGAGTTATGGTTTTAATAATCTAAACTTAGCCGCGGCCGGTCAGACAACCACTTTATTATCAGGCTCTACATGGACTAATAAATTAACTGTTGGTAGCGGTACTTTAACAGATGGAATAAACTCGTATTCCATAACTCTTCAAGGTGCGGGCAATGTATTTGTTGACGGAGGAGCAACTTTAAATTTTGATGCGCTTTATTTTCGCGCCAGCAGTTCTAGTACCCAAAACATCCCAGGAAGAGACTATTCCGGTATCAACACTTTTAATTTTTATGGCACAGGTGGCGTAGGTTACATCAAGACTTATTCTATGCAAGGCAACATCACTGCTAATGCCATCGCTATAGGTCCTAATAACAGTTCGGGACAAACTGCCGTTGATGTTTTAACTACCAACAATTACAGCATAACCGCGACAAGCTTGAATGTAGGCAACTCCAATAATGCTTCGTATGGAAAAATTAATGCCGGTTCTTCACTTATCACCATAAATGGCAATGTAAGGATTTACGCCACGGATTCCAATGGCAATAATGAAATTAACGCTCAAACTTCCACATGGAACATTTCTGGCAATTTCACCAATAGCGACATCTTCACCCCCGGCACCTCCACCGTCAATTTTACTGCCACAACAACTGGTAAAACAATTACCTCAAACGGCGCAAGTTTTTATAATTTGGTATTTAATGGCGCGGGCGGAGGATGGTCAATTCAGGATAATTTGAATGTTAATAATAATTTCATATTAACTCAAGGGACATTTGACGCAAATACGAAAAATGTGAGTATTGCAGGGAATTTTGATGCTTCCGGATCATCAACAAGAACGATCACTTTTAATAGCGGAACTTGGACTATTGCCGGGAGTCGTTTTGACACCACAGGCACAAACATCACCAGGAACGCGAGTAATGGCTTGGTTGACTTTACTTCCACTACTACTATCAATACCGGAATCACAAGTTGGGCAAGATTGTTTAGAAATCTTACTTTAGCTTATCCCGGTAAGACTATTTATTTAGAGAACAATTTATCGTCAGATATGAACCTTTATGCCGATGGCCAGATACGGCTGAAAGGCGGCGCAATTACTAAGAGTGGAACCGGAGTAACCAACCCATCTATTTATGCAGGTTATAATGCGCCATATTCAACGGATATAATTTTTGATGCGCCAACAAGCATATCTTCATCCGTTTATATTAGATATTTGCTTTCAACCAACGCTACATGGCAAATAAGCGCGGGAGATTTTGGATCAGTCGCTTCCATTTATTTCATTAGCTACGGGGGGACGAATCCCAAAATTCAGCTGTTAAATAATTTAGTCGCCACAGGTTATATCGGTATCATAGCCGGCAATACAAGTACGGGCTTTGTTGTTGATTTTAACGATAATAATGTAAATATTGACAGTATCCAATTTGGCGCTTCATGGGGTTTAGTAAGCACTCAACTTAACGCGGGCAACGGTGCAATTAATTTAAATGGTGTGGGGGGTATTCAGGTAAACAATAATAGCGGTTCCCATACTCTTGATTTGGAGGGCGCCACTGTGAATGTTGCCGGTAACTGGAAATCGGCTAACGGTTCGGGGTTGCTGACCGTAAACCCAGGCACTTCCACCGTCAATCTCACCGGCGGCAATCAAATCATTTCAGGCACGAATGCTTTTTATAATCTTACTAAATCCGTTTCCAGCGCCGCGACCTTGACCTTTCCCGCCTCTACAACGACAACAATCAACGGTATGTTAACGCTTAATGGAGCTGCAAGCGGTCTCTTATCGCTGATTCCAAACCCTGCTTCAACCATTTTTACCATTGCTGATCTTGGGTCTGAAAATGTATCGTATGTTAATGTACAATATTCCACCGCAACCAATTCCGTTTTGGCGTTTAATTCAAATGACTCGGGTAATAATACCAATTGGACATTTAATCCCAGTCCTTTGCGTTACACCTGCGGTTTGGGAAATGGGGCGTCAGCCATCCAAGCGCAAGCGTCCGCCACTTTGCCGACCGTCGGGGTTTGGGCCAATGTGGCTTGCGTTATGTCCGGCACGACACTTTCCATTTATGTCAACGGCGTTAATGAAGGATCAGCTACTTTCAACGGCACCCGCCAAACAAACGACAACCCGGTGTATTTTGGGCAATCCAATGCCAATGGCCAATGGTTTAACGGCGAGGTAGATGAAGCGGCGCTTTGGAGTCGGGAATTAATACCGGCTGAAATACAAGCGTTTTCCCTGATGTGCTATGATCTTAATCCGTATGTTAAAGATTATCTGACCGCCATTCCTAAAGATCCATCTTCCGGCACTGACGCGGATACGGGCTACGCGATATCTCGGCAATCAAGCGGAGTCATTACGGTGCAATCAATCGCTCCTCAATCAATAGACAATCAAATTCCGGAAATTAAATTCAGCCGGTAATAACCATTATGAAGCAACGCGTCCGATCAACTATAAATTTCTTATTTCAAGATGCAAGACTCAAGCCAAAGGGCTTCACTTTAATCGAGCTCTTAGTAGTCATCGGCATCATTGCCGTATTGTTCGCTGTCGTGCTTATCGCGATCAATCCGGCCAAACGGTTTGCGGAAGCAAGAAACGCCTCTCGTTTATCCGACGTAAGAAGCATTGTTGAGGCTGTCTCTACCTACACCGTAGACAACAGGGGTCAGCTTCCTTTAAATTTGCCCACTAGTCCTATGTGCATCGGCACCGGAACAAATACCCATCAAAGTCCTCTCACCACGCCCGGAACGGGAACCCTTTGGAATGGGCTCGTAGCTTTGTGGCGTTTGGATGAGGGAAGCGGGTCGGCGGCAGGAGACTCCTCAGGGAACGGGAATAATGGAATTCGCTCAGGCGCTGTATCTTATAAAACGGGCAGTGAATGCGTAAATAAAAATTGTGTTGAAACGACGAATGGTGGAAATATAAGCGTCCCGTACAATTCTTCTTTAAATTTGACTACCAATGTTACCTATGCGCAATGGATTAAAATTAAGACAGCCATACCGGCCTCCAGTTGGCCATACTCGATAGGCAATGATTCCCATAAATACTATTCCTTTAGATCGTCTTCAAATGGAACCAGGTGGATGTTTGAATACGGCAGGGATAATCCCACATGCAGCGGTACAAGTGGTAATTATACGAGCGTGGGCAGTATAGACTTAGGCATGAATGTCTGGCATCATCTTATTGCAACATATAACGGATCCTACATTAAAACATATTTAGACGGCGTTCAAATAAATAGTGCTGCTTTCTCATTAGGATTTTGCAATAATTCTTCAGTACCGTACAATATAGCTTCGGGACCAGCTTCGCCCGGAGCATATCTTGTTGACGAAGCAGCCGTCTGGAACCGCGCATTGGATCCCGTCACTGAGATTCCCACACTTGCATCTAAATGCTATAATCTCTCATCAGTCCTTTCCTCCTATCTTGTCAAAGTTCCCAAAGATCCCTCAACCGGTACCGACGCTGATACAGGATATGAGATTTGGAAAGGGGCTACCGGAACTATCAATATCCGTGCTGTAACGCCTGATACTATTGACGGGGTAACGCCTACAATTTATGTGAGCCGATGATGGCAAATTAATCTCAATATGAAAATCAAATTCATTGTCAATTTCAGAAGGCACGCATCACGGTTTAGATATTCGGGCTTCACCCTTATTGAACTTCTCGTCGTCATCGGCATCATTGCCGTATTATTTGCTGTCGTGCTTATCGCGATCAATCCGGCCAAAAGATTCGCGGAAGCCAATAATACGCGCCGCTCTATGGATGCGCGCAATATTCTTGACGCGCTTACCACCTACACGGCGGACAGCAAAAACGCACCGCCTAATCTTCCTTCCGCTCTGACTTGCATCGGCAATGGTCAAAGCGCTCACAACAACGGCGGCCGCGCTATCAATCCTTCTCAAGGAACGGACGGAACCAATCTGTCTGGTTTGTGGCATCTGGATAATACCGCGAATGATTCCAGTTCTTCTGCTTATAATGGCATAGTTGGCGGCGGCACCTCATGGAACAATGCCGGACGATTTGGCTCATCGCTATCATTATCTGGAACTTCCGGATCATCGGTCAGCGTTTCAGAGCCAGGCCCAGGCAACTCCGCGCTTGACGCCGGTGGTAATTTTTCCGTATCCGCCTGGGTCAAACCGGCCAATATTACTAATGGCCAAACTATTATCACCAAAGGCGACGGGAGCGCCAGCAATTATTATTTAAAAATAGCGCCGTGATACAAAAAAGCGCTCCGATTTCTCGGAGCGCTTTTTCTAAAGTTTTACAACTATTACGGCTCTACGGTTTCACCTAATAGTCCATTCCCATTCCTCCGCCCATACCTCCCATCCCGCCCATTCCGCCGGGCATTCCGCCTCCGCCTTTTTCTTTTTCCGGCAGATCGGTAATCAGAGCTTCGGTGGTGAGAAGAGTGGAAGCGACCGAAGCGGCATTTTCCAAAGCCGTGCGCGTCACTTTCAAAGGATCAATAATTCCGGCTTTAAGCATATCCGCCTTTCCGGCTTCCGGATCGTCCAATTTCGCTTTGGTGAAATCATATCCGATCGTATCGGCCGGATTTTTCACCGCGTTTAAAATCAGGGCAATGTCGTGAATGCCGCAATTGGCCGCGATTTGGCGGAGCGGCGCTTCCAAAGATTTGCGCACGATATTCCAACCGACTTTTTCCGCGTCAACGATATCCGCCTTTTGGTCCCGCGAAAGCACGGTGGCCACTTTGACCAAAGTGACTCCGCCGCCCGGGATTATTCCTTCGGCCACGGCCGCTTTGGTAGCATTGACCGCGTCTTCAATTTTGAATTTCTTTTGTTTCATTTCGGTTTCGGTGGCGGCCCCCACTTTGATTACGGCCACTCCGCCGGACATTTTCGCCAATCTTTCCTGCAATTTTTCTTTGTCAAAATCTGAAGTGCTCATATCCAGCTCTTTATTGATTTGCGCCACTCGATCCTCAATTATTTTGCGATCGCCTTTGCCTTCCACAATCGTGGTATTGTCTTTGGTGGCGATCACTTTTCTAGCTTGGCCCAAATCTTCCAATTTGGCATTTTCCAATTTTAATCCCAAATCTTCGGAAATCACCCGTCCGCCGGTGAGGACGGCAATATCGGCGAGCATTTCTTTGCGCCGATCGCCAAATCCCGGAGCTTTCACGGCTAAAACATTAAAAGTGCCGCGCAATTTATTAACCACAAAAGTGGCCAACGCTTCGCCTTCCACTTCGTCCGCGATTATCACGATTTCTTTTTTGCCAGACTGGGCGACTTTTTCCAAAAGAGGCAAAATATCGGACAAAGCGGAAACTTTTTTATCGGTAATGAGAATATGCGCGTCTTCATAAACCGCTTCCATCCGATCGGCATTGGTGATCATATACGGAGAAACATATCCACGATCAAATTGCATTCCTTCCACCACTTCGGAAGTGACGCCGAAAGTCTGGGATTCTTCCACAGTGATAATGCCGTATTTTTTGTGAACCTTTTTCACGGCCTGGGCGATGATTTTGCCCACTTCTTCGTCTTGAGCCGAGATTGTGGCTACTTGGGCGATCTCATCTTCGGAACTCACCGGTTTTTTCATTGCTTCAAGAGCGGCTTTTGCGGCTAAAACAGCTTTTTGAATTCCTGTTTTTATGGCAATGGGGTCATTGCCGGCTGCGATATTTTTAATTCCTTCTTCCACTAATGCTTGAGCCAATACGGTCGCGGTGGTCGTACCGTCGCCCGCTACATCATTGGTTTTGGTCGCCACTTCTTTCACGAGATCGGCTCCCATATTTTCAAATTTATCCTCCAAATCAATTTCCTTGGCAATGGTGACGCCGTCATTGGTAATGGTCGGCGCGCCATAACCCTTGTCTAAAATCACATCCCGTCCTTTGGGGCCGAGCGATACTTTGACCGCGTCCGCCACCTTGTCAATTCCGCGCTTTAAAGCCGCGCGGGCCTGTTCATTGTAAATTATTTGTTTAGCCATATTCACTTCGTTCAAGTGAAAAATTCAAAGTGCAAAATGCAAAATTAAAACTTTGAACTTTTCATTTTTAATTTTTAATTTAGCAATTATTTTATAATTGCTATTATGTCTTCTTCTTTAATCACCAAATATTCAATATTGTCGACCTTAATTTCGTCAGGGCTGTATTTTTTGAAAATGACTTTGTCCCCGACTTTGACTGACATAGGCGCGCGAGTACCATTATCCAATAATTTTCCGTTCCCGATGGCAAGGACTTCGCCTTTTTCCGACCGTTCTTTTTCCACCGTGTCCGGCAATACGATTCCGGAAGCGGTTGTTTTATTCTCTTCAATGGCTTTGACGATCACATGATCGCCCAAAGGAGAAAGAGGAATGCTCATATTCTTTAATAAAATTAATAATAATTGGTAATAATTTAGCACTTTCGTCTTGAGAGTGCCAAATCGCATTATAGAACAAAGCCTTGATTATTGTCAATACCCTTTTGGTTGGATTCGCCGGCTAAGCGGTGATTTACCCCTAAAATCAGCCAAAAAAGCAGTACGCCGAAATGAAGCGTCCATAAATAGTGGTCAAAAAGTCCGATTATTAAAAGACTGACGATGGCTGATCCGGACCAAATTAAAAGTGGCGGCTCGCCTCGCGGCGAAGCAGCGGGTGAACTTATTTTAAGAGAACTCAAATGCCAAGCAATGATTATGATAAAAATAAGAAAGCCGATACTCCCCAATTCGCTTAATATCAATAAATAAATATTATGGATCGGATGGATTTTCCACGCCGGAAAGCTCGGGTAAATATTTTGGAGTTCTTTAACATACTGATTAATGCCGATTCCGACAAAAGGTTTTTCCCGGACGATTATTTGCGCGTCATCGTATTCCCTCACCCGTTCGGAAACTGACAAAATTTCCAAAGACTGATTTTGAGAAAAACGGGAAAGGGACTCTGGAAAAAGCAAAATCAAAACCGCCGCGCAAATAACGAGCGTAAAAATTATTCCGGCTAATATTTTTTTTTGTTTCGCCGCGATCATCCAAATCCCGCCAAATAAAATTCCAACGCCCAAAGCCAGCCAAGCGCTTCGGGAAAACGAAAAAAATAATCCAAAAATAAGGATAATGAGGCCGCCCCAAACTATTGCCTTGAATCTTGCATCATGAATCTTGTATCTTTGTTCGGTTCCGCCGGTGAATAAACCGCAGAGAAGAAGTATGGCGGCGGAAAGCATTCCTCCCAGCATATTCGGATGCGGCAGAGTGCCATAGGCGCGTAAAAATCGGCCATTGGAAGTTTGCAAAACCGAATCGCCCAAAATTGAAGCCGAGTGAAAAGCTTCGCCCAGCCATTTATTGGCCGGCACGATCTGGAAAAAAAATTGTTCAATCCCCCACACGGCCTCAACCGCCGCCGATCCGACAAATGCCATTATTAAAAAAACGGGCCGGACCGGATTATTTTGGATCAGCCACCATAAAATCAGTCCTTCCCACAGCCGCATAATGGCATACAAAGAGATTCTCCTGTCCTCGGCCTGTCCAATGCCGGCAAAAGCCATCAAACCGAAACCGGCGATTAAAATATAAACAAAAAATGGCTTTTCGCTCCCATTGCGCCGCTTCCACAGTATTGTTAAAAAAACGGAAATAAAAAGCAAAATATCGATCAAATAAAGCGCGCCCGTGCCGTACTCAAAAGGCGATCCTTTCAAATCCGCTTGATCAAAAATCCAGCGAGCCTCCAGCGGCAAAAGAAAAACCAGCAAGATCAAAGAAAACTTTGCAAGGAATTTTAAATGCATAATTCTTTCAATTTCGCTTCAAATTTTTCCTTGAAATAAGCCCGCCGGTCGTTTTTGTGAAATTTCAAAACATCCGGGGAAATCAAAACGCCACTATCGGGAATTTTGGACAATCGGGACAGCTCGTCCGGCAAAATTCGCCTTTGCAGTTTTTCCAAAATTTTTTCAGTTAAGGGAAATGCTGAAAAAAAAGTTTCGGCGATTTTCTTCAGCCCGCCGGCCATTGCGTGAAATTCCAATTGCCGGCACGGATGAAAAAGCG
>SCPX01000027.1 GCA_004298615.1 Patescibacteria group bacterium
CCGAATTTAAAAGATGAATAAACATAAGAGGCATTTTTATTTTCTTGAAGCGCTTGAAACATTTTTTCCAAACAGTCCGGCCGCATAATAATGTCCGCGTCGCAAAAAATCACGAAGTCACCGGACGATTCGTCAAATCCCCTATTTCTGGCCGCATTCGCTCCTTTATTTTCTTGATTGACAATTTTGATGCGCTCCTTATATTGCGCCAAAACTTCGGCCGTATTGTCCGTTGATCCGTCATTAACGACAATAATTTCAATGGGTTTCAGCGTTTGCGCAAAAATACTTTCAAAACATTTTGGCAATTCTTTAGCGTGCTGGTAGGCCGGAATAATGACGCTGATTCTTGGAAACTGATTATTCATACTTCATTATTCTTTCAATAAGCGGCTTAGCTTGTTTTGACCATTGAAAATCTTGCTCTGCGCGCCGACGGCCGTTTTCTCCCAAACGCCTCGCTTCAACTGGATTTTTTAAAATTTTTTCAATGGCATTGATAATTTCCTGCTGATTGGTCGGTTCTACCAAAATTCCGGTTTCATTGTCCAAGACCGCTTCCGCCGCTCCGCCGCTCTTGCCCGCAATCACCGGCTTGCCAAACATATTGGCTTCCAAATACACAATACCGAATCCTTCCGCGTCTTCATTTTTCAATTGCCGAGATATCATTACAAAAACATCGCAAACTTCATACCATATTGCCAAATCATGATCCGATACTTTCCCGATCAAAGTGACGGAATCTTCCAATCCTAAGGTTTTAATCATTTGTTTAATGACTTCCTCCATCGGCCCTTCCCCGATTATTACATAATGCGCTTCCGGCGCGGATTCATTCAATTTATGCAAAGCTCCCAAAACAACATCGTGCCCTTTGCGCTCCACCAAGCGGCCGGCAGTCAGAATGATTTTTTTGCCGCGCAAATTATATTTGCTTTTCAGCGCGTCAATTTCTTGGGGCGTTGCTTTGCGGAACAATTTCATATTAGGACAAGGGTAAACGACCGCCACATCCTGCGCTCGCGCGCCGTATTCCAAAATCTTTTCTTTCGTGAACTCTGAATTCGCCACTATAAATTCCGATTTATTTAAAATTTTTCGCGCCAGTCGTTTTTTTCTCGGACTTTGCGCCGCCGTCATCACATCCATTCCGTGGCAATAAACCATATACGGAATTTTAAAAAATTTATTCAAAATATAAACCGCCGTGCCCACCGGCAAAATTTGCCCGACCTGAATCAGCTTTATTTTATTTTGCCTGGTAATTTTCCAAATTTGCCAAAGCATTGGCAGCCATTTGGGCCAAAATAATTTTGATTTGAATAAAAACGCGCGCCTGAACACTCCGGGAGTTTCCTGAATTTTTCTTCCATAAACTTCGGCGGCGGTCAAAACCATAATTCTTCCGTCCGGGAATTCGCCGGCCAGATGTTCGTAATACACCGCGACTCCGCCGACTTGCGGAGGATAATCAAGAGTGACCAAAAGCGACTTAACCATAATTTCTAATTTCTACGCCGCGACTCTTTTGGCTACGGCCTGATAGATTTTATTCAAATCTTCTTTATTCAGTCCGCCTAAAAGCAAAAGTATTCCGCCATATACCAATCCGGAAATGACAATCAATGAAATCAATTCAATGGGACGAGTAAGCCCCGCGCTTTTCCAGATCAATATGAATGCGGCCATGGCACCTGCGGAAACCAAAACTTTTCCCAAAACTTTCAATAAAAGCCGTTTCTGATAATCAATCACCATTCCCACCTGTCTCAACCCCAATGAAAATAATAAGACAGTCGTGCAGAGATTGGCAATGCTCGCTCCGATAAAATTCCATTTCTGGATCAAAAAAATGTTCAAGACAATGCTTGCCGCCAATGTAATAGCGATATTGATCGTATTGATCGTCTGCCTATTTGATGCGTTCAAAAGATAGCCGACCGGAAAATTCAGAAAAAGAAAAGGCAAGCCGAGCATCAGAATTTTCAAAGCCGGAATGGACGCCTCAAAAACCGGTCCGTATACTTTCATTATAATCGGTTCAGCCAAAAGAATTGATCCGACGGAAATCGGAACGGCGATAATCATCAGATAAAACATGGCCCTCTCAAAAGTCCGGGCCAGCATTTCTTTTGAACTTAAAAAATACGCGCTCATGGCCGGAAAAAGCGCGGCCACAAAAGCGGAGGGAATGAATTGCAAAGCATTGGTCAATTTATTGGCGACGCTGTACCACCCCACATATCTGTCGCCCGCCAAAAAAGACAAAAGCACGGTGTCAAAATAACCGTAAAAATTCACCAGCAATCCGGCAATACCGAACGGCAGAGCTAATTTCATTATCTGTTTGAAAAGCTTGACATCAAAATAAATTTTCGGGACAACATGCAATTTTCTGATGACATTATAAAGCGCGTATAGGAAAATAAAAATACTGGAACACAAAACCGCGCCGATCAGCATATGAATGCCGAATCCGAGATAAAGGGAAGTGACGCCGACCGCGATAGCAATCACTTTACCGATAATCGTGGCCAGGGCTTCGTAGCGTAAATTCTGGACTCCGCGGAATGCGCCGAACAAGCTCAAAGAAAAAGAATCAAGAATCATTATAATTCCAGTGAGGACGACTAATTCTTGCGTCAGGCTGTCTTTTCCAGAAAAATTGATAACTCCAACGGCAACTATGTAAGCTAAAAAACCAAAAATTATTTTTGAGGTCAAAATCGTGGAAAGAAATGCAGCAATTTTTGATTTGTCTCTGGCTATTTCTCTGATCAGCACCGGATGCATCCCAAAATCTATGAACATACCGAATATCGCCGTGAAAGAAAGCGCGAACACATATTTGCCGATGCCGGCATCATCATTGCCGATAAATCTGGCGATAAACGCAAAATACGCAAAAGACAAAATCTTTTGCGCCGTAAAAGCCATTGTAAGATAGGCGGTATTTTTAGCAATGCGAGATGGCGGCATGAAATATAATGTACTAAAAAACCGAAAAAAAATCAAGCCTCAAGATTGTGTTCCAAAACAACATCATTTTCGCCGAACAAAAATTTTCCCGTGAATTTTCTACCGGCCAAAAATAACGGAAACCAATATTTGTCGTCCGGCCACATCTTGTCAAAAGGGATTTGCGAGACGGCAAACCACTGCGGCTTCATTTCTTCGGATTCTTTCGGGTCACCGATGATTTCTCCGCAACGGAAAATATGAACTTCATGAATCACTTTATAACTATTCTTATAGTCAAAAATCAATATTCCAACTTTCTCCATATTCTTAACATCTATATTCGCTTCCTCACGCAGTTCTCTTTTTGCCGCCTCTTCAATCGTCTCTCCACCGTGCACTTTTCCGCCAAAACCGTTCCATCTCCCGGCCCCAAACCCCCGCTTTTTTAAACCCAAAAGCACTTGCTCATCTTTTTGAATAACACAAAGCGTAAGAATTTTTTTCATATTTTTATTTCAGCCACTTTGATAATCTTTTTAATACATCTTCAAATCCGGGAAGCAATTTTAATTTTTTGATATCTTCTAATTTAACCCATTTTAAATTTCGCGCTTCCCAGTCAAGTTTAATTTTATTTTCCAATACTTCAACCAAAACCGGGTGCACGATCCAGCTCTTTTTATACTTAGGCGCTTCTTGGTGAAAAATCTCACCAAGCCTGATTTTTAAAATATTTTTTGAAGACAATCCAAGCTCTTCCCGCAATTCGTCTTTTACTTTTTGCTCAAAAAATCTTTGGTCGTCAAGAAACCCTGAAACTCCATTCCAATAACCCGGGTAAAAATTCAAATCTTTACTTCTCTGAACCACCAAAATCTTATCTTTGTATTTTACAACGCAATTTATTACCGGCGCCCAGCGGGCATTGGTGTAATCAACCTGCCCGGGCTTTAATTTAAATCTTAATCTACTCATATTTATTATGGTTTTATATATTGTTCAAACTGCACATGGCGAAGGTCCGGCACAATCAAATCTACCTCCGGCAAATCTCCGTCCGCTTTACCTCTTACCAATCCAATGCACTGCATTCCCGCCCGTTTTGCGGCAATCATTCCGCTTATGCCGTCTTCAATCACCAAACAGTCTTCCGGCACGGCATTTAATCGCCGAGCGGCCAGCAAAAATATATCCGGCTCCGGCTTGCCTCTTTCCACTTCTTGAGCGCTTGTGACGGCATTAAATTTAGTTTTAAGATTCAATTCCCCCAATACGAGATCGATAAACGAGAGATGCGAGGCTGACGCCACAGCCAATGGCAATCCGAAATTTTTCAGCGAAGCGATAAATTCCAGAGTCCCCCCTACTTCTTTAACATTTCCTTTTACCAAATTCGTGATCCTTTCCCACTTTTCTTCAATCAATTGAACAAGCGGCGGCATATCTTTCTCCCATTCATTGAAAATTTGCGGGAACATCTCATTGAGAGATACGCCGGCAAAACGCCTGCTTATTTTGTCCGGATGAAGATTTATTCCGTAATCTTTTAAAATCTCCGACTCGGTTTGAGCGTGGATGTCTTGAGTGTCTGAAATGACGCCATCCATATCAAATATCACCGCTTTGATTGATTGCTTCTTTAGCATATTCTTTATGTTAAATAATTTCGAAATATTAAAATGTCGACATTTTTGCGATTATTATTTTTAATTTTACTTACCAAGATACTCAAATCTCGGCATTTTCTTTCCATCAACTTCCACTTCTTCCAAAAACATTTTTATAGGCCGCACCCAGAAACCCCCTTCTCCGTAAAGCGCCTGATAAACTACCAACTCCTCCAATGTCTCGCTGTGCCGCGCCACGCCGATAACTTTGTATTCTTTGCCTTTATAATGCCGATATTTTCCTAATTTAAACATATCATGACTCATCCAGAATTATCCGTTCCTTAAACCTCCCTCTTTCTTTTGCTTTCATTTCTTTAATTCGCCCGATGTCTTCTTTGTCAAATTTTTTATAATCCGCGATCGCGTCAAGCACTTCAAGAATATCGGCTATCTCTTCAATATTGTCATCTTTTAAAAATTCGTCAACTTCTTCCTGCAGTTTTTCCTTAAGTTTTTGCCGATATTCCGTTTCGTCCGCGATGTGCGTGATCGGGACATTGCCTTTACTCTTTATATATTCCGGAATTTTATCGCGTACGAGTTTATTGTATTTCATAACTTTTTCAATATTTGTTTATTCCACCCGAATTCGCAATATTTTTCTCCTTTTAAATAACAGTCAATGGCCGCGCGAATAAACGGAATTGTATTTTCCGGCAATTGATTTATAGAAAACCATGACAGATCGTCGCATTTATCCGGTTCCGCGTTTTTGATTTCGCCGTCCCAAATTTCCGCCGTAAAATAAAACCCAACCCTTTCGTGATCGCCGCACCAGCGATGCAATGTCAAAACATGTTTCAATTCCAAAGGATTGATTTCTATGCCGGCTTCTTCCCTTGCCTCCCGGGCAATCGCTTGCCGCATTGTTTCATTGCCGTCTTTATGTCCGGCCACCATGCCGTAATTACCGTCTTCATATCCGGTCTGAAATCTTCTAAGCATCAAAATTTTCTCATCCTTCACAAGAACGAGAAATACTTCCGGAATTATTTTGAATCGTTCGCTATTGCCCATGACATTTTTTATATTTTAGGCCCGAGCCGCACGGACACGGATCATTTCGTCCCACCTTCTCTCCCGAGTCGTTTTTGGCGGACGGAAGAGCCTGATTGGTTGAGTGCGTACCGGAAGTCATCGGAGTGGAGACAGTCTGGGGCGCCTGATCTATGGTGACTTTAAAAATCGTGTAAACGATTTGCGAATTGATTGATTCAACCAAGCGCGAGAAAAGATTAAAAGATTCTTTTTTGTATTCAATCAGCGGATCTCTCTGGCCATAACCGCGCAAGGCCACTCCCTCGCGCAAAGACTGCATTGTTTCCAAATGATCAATCCAGAGAGTATCAAGCGTCCGTAAAGCCACCATGCGAATGACTTTTTGAGCCGCTTCCTGATCATTGGTTTTCTCCGTGATTTTTTTCACAAATTCATCCGCTGCCTTGCGCGATTTTTCAATAAGATATTTTATCAGCGTCTCGCGCGCTCCCGCGTCAGCTAATTTGTCGCCGGCCTTTTTTCTGAAATCCTCAATTTTTATCCGATCTTCCAAAGGCAGCGGAAATATAGTATCCATTCGTTCGTAAATTTCGTTCAGATTCCATTCTTGTTCATTTTCCGCCGCGGTATGAAAAGAAACCAAATGCTCGATTTCTTGCTCTACCAATTTGAGCAATTTTTCCTTCATATCGTTTTCACTCAAAAATTCTCTGCGCAATTTATAAATTACATCGCGGTGCTTATTCATCACATCATCGTACTCTATGAGGTGTTTTCGGATGTCAAAATTATGTCCTTCCACTTTTTGCTGGGCCGAGCTTAGGGCGCCGGTAATCATCCGATTTTCAATCGGCATATCATCCGGCATACCGAGCGTTTCCATTATGCTTTTGATCCTATCGGACGCGAAAATGCGCATCAAATCGTCTTCCAGAGAAACATAAAATTGGGTGGAACCCGGATCGCCCTGCCGGCCGGCCCGGCCGCGCAATTGATTGTCAATGCGCCGCGATTCGTGGCGCTCGGTACCGACGACATGCAAACCTCCGGCTTCGCGGATTCTGCCCGCTTCGTCAGCCGATGGCGGATTGCCTCCCAAAATAATATCAACTCCCCGCCCAGCCATATTAGTGGCGACAGTCACAGCTCCCGGCCGTCCGGCTTGCGCGATAATGGCCGCTTCTTTTTCGTGATGCTTGGCATTTAAGACTTCGTGAGGGATGCCGGCGCGGCGCAGCGCGTCGCTCAACAATTCGTTTTTCTCAATGGAAATTGTGCCGACTAGCACGGGCTGGCCCATCTTATGCTTTTCCGCTATATCGCGCACCAAAGCGTTGAATTTCTGCTGTTCGTTCTTAAAAATCAAATCAGGCAAATCTTTTCTGACCATCGGGCGATGCGTAGGGATGGCGGCTACTTCCAGATTGTAAATTTTTGAAAATTCTTCCGCTTCGGTGGCGGCCGTACCGGTCATTCCTGACAATTTTTTATAAAGCCGAAAAAAATTCTGCAATGTAATTGTGGCCAATGTCTTGGATTCGCGTTTGACCGCCACGCCTTCTTTGGCTTCAATCGCCTGATGCAAACCTTCGGAATAACGGCGGCCGACCATCAAACGGCCGGTAAACTCGTCAACGATTATTATTTCTCCGTCTTTCACCACATAATCCTTATCCAATTTGAAAAGCGCGTGCGCTTTGAGCGCCTGCTCCAAATGCTGGACCAAATGGATCGCATTCGGTTCGTAAAGATTTTTTATGCCCAGCCATTTTTCAATTTTATTCATCCCTTCGTCGGTGAGCGTGGCGGCGCGCATTTTTTCGTCAATATTATAATCTTCGCCTTCGGATAATTTTTTCACCAATCGGGCGAATGTAAAGTATGTTTCCGTCGATTCTTCGGCCGGAGCGGAAATAATCAAAGGCGTTCTGGCCTCGTCAATTAAAATACTGTCCACTTCGTCAATGATCGCGTAATTCAGCGGCCGCTGGACCATCATTGAAACTTCCGGCACCATATTGTCTCTCAAATAATCAAAGCCGAATTCGTGATTGGTGCCGTATAAAATATCGGCGGCATAAGCCTCTTTCCGGCTGACCGCGCGCAAATTTTTCCATTCCGATGCGGCGGTTAAAATATCCGTGACATCCTCCGCTTCGTTCGGCTCAAAAAAATAAGCGCTTTCGTGCTGCAAGCAGGCGACTCGCAAACCTAAAAACGAAAAAACCTGCCCCATCCATTCGGAATCGCGCTTAGCCAAATAATCATTGACGGTAATAATATGAACTCCATTGCCGGCCAAGGCATTGAGATACGCGGGCAATGTAGCCACCAAAGTTTTTCCTTCGCCGGTCCGCATTTCCGCGATTTTTCCTTGATGCAGCATTATGCCGCCCAAAAGCTGGACATCATAATGCCGCTGGCCGATTGTTCGCTTGGCCGCTTCTCTGGCCACCGCAAACGCCTCGGGCAAGATCTGCTCAAGCGTTTCGCCGTTTTCCAATCTTTTTTTAAAATGATTTGTTTCAGCGCGCAATTTTTCATCCTCCCAATCCTGATATTTTTTTTCCAATTCGTTAATTTGCTCCAAAAGAGGCAAATATTTTTTTAAAAGCTTCTGAGACGGATCTCCGAAAATGGCGCTCAAAAAAGACATACTCAAATTCTATTACACAATTTCAATAATGCCGTATCCGTCGTCTTCCCTTTTATAAACTACGGAAATTTTTCCGGATAATTCATTTTTAAAAATAAAAAAAGTATGGCGCATGCGATTCATTTCGCCTATCGCCGCTTCCTCGCTCATCGGCTTTTCAAGATCAAGCGATTTTCTTTTTTTGATATCAGAAATCGGCTCTTCAAATGCGTAACCGAAATATTCCGGAATGCTTTTCAAGGCGCTTTTTATTTTTTTGGTCTGCCTTGCCAATCCTTTTTTCCTTTCATTGTATTTTTCCAGCTGGACTTTCAATTTTTGAATCGCCAAATCAATGGCCGCGTAAAGATCGGTCGCTTCTCCCTCGGCGCGTAAAAGCTCTTTGGGCGCGTACATCATAATCTCGGCGCGAAAAACATCGCCGGTATTGTGCTTGGTCCCTCTTTCCAAATCCACCCGCGCTTCCAAAATTTTCGCCTCAAATCTTCCAAGCGCTCCCGCCTTTTCATTGACAAATGATTTAATCGCCTCGGTTAATTCAAAATCTTTTGATTTAATTATAATGTTCATATTTGCTTAAATATAGAATAATGAATCATGTATTATGAATAATATTAACTATCAAATTTTAACATATCGGCAGTAAAAAAACAAGACCCCGCTTCAAAAACGGGGTCGCAATAAATTTATTTGATCCGCTATTCCTTGTTTATAATTCGCGATTCCAATTCTTTTTCCCTCACTCTTTGTTTAGCCTCCGAATCGGCCCTGGCCCAAGTGTATTGGCCATAATCTACGAATTTCAACGACTCTTTTGTCCAAGGACAAGCTTCCAAAATTTGGATCGCCATTTCCTGGCAAACCTTGCGATAAGACGGATGGCCCTGAGGAGTCGTGCGAAGCTCGGTCATATGTTCGGCTTCCCGCAAATTCATTCCCATTGTAAATCTGATGCGATGGCCGAAAAGCACGGCGTATTGCGCGGCGGTGCGCCCGCATTCTGCTTTTATTTTTTCATACAATTGTTCGGCTTTTTGGCGCACTGTGTCAATTTTCGGCTGAAAACCGGCAATGCGAATATCGTCATTGTCCGCGAATCCCAAATACGGATTCAAAAGCTGGCGCTGTTGGGTAAGCATCCGGTGCCTTTGCAAATCGCGGTAAATTCCAAAATCGCCGATCAGATCAAAGGTGAAAGGATATCCAGTCTCCAGCGCGCGATCCGGCCGATCGCGCCGCGTTTTGCGATCTCCCGCGTATGTCTCAAATATTTCCTGTTTCTTCTGCGCGGAAAGCTTACTGACGATATCGCAAAGCTGGTGCAATGGATGGCGGCTGTATGGATACAGCGCTTGAGCGAGGAGTATTTGATAATAATCAAATTCGCCGCTTGAAAACAACCGCACATACTGCTCTTCTTGCGGCGTTATTCCGGCCAGCATTTGATCAGCCAGCGCCTGCATATTTTTTCTTGTATTTACCAGATACTCATTTCGTTTGGCGCGTTTCACAAAAGTCGGCATTATTTGCCCTAAAGCATCGTGCGCTTTTCCGGCCAAAAAATTCATTTCATCAAGATCGTGTGTGTATAAATGAGAAATAAGATTTTGATAAAAACGGCCGTTGCCGAAAAGACCGACATTGGTCAAAGTGCTGGCTGGCAAAAGAACGCGGATTGTGTCGCAAGTCTTGGAACGGATATCAAAACCGTAGGTGCGGTCAAAAGCTTTTATGTCTTTTTCGTCGCTTAAATCAGCGCGTTTTTGTTTTGACCCCATGCCCAACACATCATATTCCGCAACTTCCAATGGCTTGATTTTTCGGTAATATTCCTGCATTGGCTCCACTAAAGACGCATAAACATCAAAAAGCTCGTCCATTACGCTTTCATATTCGCCGGCCAAAGAACTTTGCATTATTTCTTTTGGACGCAAATAACGCCATCTTCCCTGTTCATCTTTTTGATCATACACCACATAGCGCGTTGATTGCTCAATCGGGCTTCCGCCAATTCTTCGGTCTTCCACTTCTTTGGTCGCCAAATTGGAAATCTGCTCCATACTCAAATGCGCGCCCTCAAGCTCGCCGACAGAATCATCGCCAAAAGCGATCAAGATCCTTTCTATTACTTCTTTGGCTTTGACCGGATCAAGCTGGCCTTCTTTGATAAACTCTTTTAAAAAAGTCTCAAGAAAACTTCCTTTGGCGCGCGAATACCTGGCATACACCGGCCCAATAATCCCATCCAAACCGCGCACGGCAAAGACATTAGACTCCGGATCGGTCACATATTGTTTTAAAATTTCCAATTCTTCTTGCGTAAATTTCTGCATAGCGTTCCTCCTTGTTAAGGGTTAAAAAGTACAAAAATCATCATAATGTTAATAAAATAATCATTTATCGTCAAATGATTTTACAAGCTCGGTAACTGCTTGTTTTGTCATATTTTTTTGTTCCTCGCTGTGATTTTTGAGGAGATCGGCGATGAGCTGGCCGACTATTTGCATTTCTTTTTCTTTCATTCCGCGGGCGGTGAGGGCGGGAGTGCCGAGCCGGATACCGGACGGATCGGCTGGTTTTCTAGTGTCAAACGGTATCATATTGAAATTCGTATAAATATTGCATTCGGCCAAAATATCAGCGCCTTGTTTTCCGGAAAATTCAAGATTAGTGCAATCAATAATCATCAAATGCGTATCCGTGCCGCCGGATACCAAACGCAACCCATCGGCCATCAGAGTATAGGCAAGCGCTTTGGCATTTTTGGCAACCTGTTTTTGATATTCTTTATATTCATCGGTCATCGCTTCTTTAAAACAAACTGCTTTGGCCGCGATTATGTGTTCTAAGGGCCCGCCCTGCATTCCGGGAAAAACCGACTTGTCAATTTGTTTTGCGTATTGCTCCTTGCATAAAATCACAGCGCTTCTTGGGCCGCGCAAAGTTTTTGTCGTCGTAGTCATTACCACATCATGCGTCGGCACCGGACTTTCGTGAACTCCGCCCACCACCAAACCTGCAATGTGCGACATATCGGCCATTGCGTATGCTCCCGCTTTTTTGGCAATTTCGGCAAACCGAGAAAATGGCACAGCTCTGGGGTGCGCTGTAAATCCCGACAAGATCATCTTTGGTTTTATTTCCAAGGCCAATTTTTCCACTTCGTCCATATCAAGCATTTCCGTGTCCTGCCTTACGCCATAATGAACAAATTTAAAAAGTTTTCCAGAAAGCGATACCGGGTGCCCGTGCGTCAAATGTCCGCCGTGCGCGAGATTCATGGCCATTATCGTATCGCCCGGCTGAAGCAAAGCAAAATAGCAAGCCAGATTCGCCTGGCTGCCCGCGTGCGGTTGGACATTGGCATGCTCGGCGCAAAAAAGCTCTTTGGCCCGGTCAATAGCCAACTGCTCTATTTTATCAATATACTGATTTCCCGTGTAATATCTTTTTTGCGGATATCCCTCGGCGTATTTATTGGTCAGCACGGTGCCGGCCGCTTCCAAAACAGCGGGCGAGGCCAGATTTTCCGAAGGAATCATCAAAAGCCCATCCTCCTGCCTTTTTTCCTCAAGTTCAATCAATTCCTCAAGCTCCGGATCAAATTTTGCTAAATTGGGTCGATTCATAAGTATTTTTGCAGTATATCAGATCTTTATATTTTTTCAAATTAAAAAAGTCCCCGTTTAGCGGGGGACTTTTGCTTTTTTTACGCAATCTTGGTGATTTTTACTTTTGTGTACATCTGCCGGTGGCCGATTTTGCGGCGGTAACGGGTCTTGGCATGATATTTGACTACCGTCACTTTTTTGCCTTGGCCGTCTTCCAAAACATCCGCCTCTACTTTGGCGCCAGCCAAAAAAGGAGCGCCGATTTTTGATTCGCCTGTCGCTTCGTCAAAAGTCATTAAAACTTTGTCAAAAACGGTCTTCTTGCCGTCTGTTTTTAATAATTCAACTTTCAGCGCATCACCTTCTTTGATATTGTATTGTTTTCCTCCGGTAAATAATATCGCACGCATAATTAGTATCATGAATTAAGTATAAAATATTAAATTTAATTTTTTAGGACATTCACAATACTACATCATCTCTTATTTTATGTCAACTATTACGGCATCGCCTATTCGTATCCCGAATTGATTCGCTTGACCTGCATTGATTTCCAAAACCATATCAGCCGGATCTTTAGGGCTGTAATAAAGAGGCCGCAGACTGTCTTTCAGGGGCGGCGCATTTTTAGTAATATCAATCACTTTGCCGTCTCTGATCCAAATCATATCAAGAGGAAAATTCATCCCTTTCATCCAAAAAGATTCCTTGGACGGCGGATCAAAGAAAAAAATCATTCCTTTATCCTTTCCCAGAGATTCGCGATAAGAAAGTCCGCGCGCTTTTTCAACCAAAGTCTTGGCTATTTCAGCCTCCCATGTATTATTCCCGATATTAACCTTTGCGGTTTTAAGAGAATTTTCTTGATTTGGTTTTGAAATAATTACAAATATAGCTATTATGCTAATACCAACAATCGCCAAGATGATTATCAATATGAATTTCATAAATTTATCAGCACAATTCAGCGTTGATTTCAGAGTTCATCAGCTTCTATTCAATGAAAAAATAATTCCACCATTTTTGCGGATTGGATAATTGCGGAGCATCTTTATCGTCCGTTTCGCTGTCTGACAGCGTTGACTTGCCGGACGATTTGTCTGAAAAAATAATCACATTTTCTCCGTCTTTGACTAAGCCCAATTGCCTCTTAGCCTCCAATTCTTGGAATTCCGGGGTTTGAATATAAGACAAGGACGATTTCAATTCTCCGTTTTTTGATTCCAAGTCGGCAATTGTCTGCTTTAATTCATTGACTTCCGCGTCAATCGCCCGCTCGCGCAAATATTCGTTTAAAGCCGCCCAGCCAAAAAAAACAAACAAAACAACGCCGCCAAGCAAAAACATCGGCGAACTCAAAAAGCTGGATGATTTGTTTATAATAGATTTTCTGGACATCGGTTTATTTAATTTATTCTTTCACTATTTCCTTGACTATCTCTTTCAATTTCTTCTTTCCCCACACTTTTTCCAAATCTTCCAATACCTTTCTGCCTTCCATAAAAACTTGTTCTGACTGCGATATTTTTCCGGATGATTGTTTTTTAATAAATTCTCCCTGAAGCTTGACAATAACGGCTTGGAGTTTTTCCGGCCGCCTGATCCCGTCAAATTCTATTGTTTCATTATTGGCGGCCGTCTGGACTACCAAAGTGCCGAATCGGAAAAGCGTGGGCAAAATGCCTTTGATGGCAAAACTCACATCCTGAATATTGCTGTAATAAACTTCCGAAACCACGCGATGGAATATTTTCTTCTGGTCAACATCTACCAAGCGCTGGTCAGTGATTATCAGCATATTGCGATACCACAAAAACCAAGTGCGAATTGACAAGACGACGCCGAATAGCAATGCGGCCGAAAAAGCCGCTAATCCCCAAAAGCGAAATTGCATTAACGGATAAAGAAAGAAAAAAGGTCCGATGATAAATATCAAGGAAAAAATAATGGACAGCCAATATTTTACGGGATTGGCCCGGATGATTTGACGAACCTCCTCATCTTCGCGTACAATAGAGTTAAGAAGTTTAGACATAAATTTTATTTATGAAAAAGAAAAAATGGCAAAAAATCGTCTGGATCATTATTGTCGCCATTGCTACGATCTCAATGGTGCTTTTTACAATCCTGCCGGCGTTTGCATAGAAGCTGATACACGCCGATATCAACGCTGATCAACGCCGATACGTATCTTTCAGCGTTTTTCCGCTTCTATCCTTGCCGGTTTTCAGCGTTTATCAGCGTTTCAGGATCGCCATATACGCTTCGGGCGGAATATCCACTTTGCCCATTGAGGCCATTTTGGCTTTTCCTTTTTTCTGTTTTTCCAAAAGCTTCATCTTGCGAGTGTAATCTCCGCCGGACATCTTGGCTAAAACATCCTTGCGCAAGGCCGGAATTTTGGCCGAGGCGACGATTTTCCCGCCGATCGCTCCTTGTATTTTTATTTCAAAATTCTGCCGCGGCAAGACTTCGGCCAGACGATCAACCACTGATCGCGCCACCTGATAAACCGTGTCTTCCCACACAATGGCCGAGAGCGGCTCAATTATTTCTCCGCCCGCCAGAATATTCAGCTTTACTACTTTTGTTTTTTCGTACCCGACAAAATCGTAATTTATTGAAGCGAATCCGGACGAGGTACTTTTTATTTTATCATAAAAATCGCCCAAAAGCGACACCAAGGGCATTTTATAATGCAGAATAACGCGCCGCGCTTTGGCGCCCTGATTGGCTGTTGAAGCTTCTTTAATTGAATCCAAATACTCCATTCCGCGATATTCGGCTTTGGCATTGGTGCAAACGCCCATAATTCCGCCTATATAATTTTCCGGAATCACGATGTCCACCAATATCCACGGCTCTTCCACTTTTTCAATTACTGTCGGATCGGGCAATTCCTGGGCGCTCCGCACGATGATATTTTTCTCGGGATCTCCCCGCTTATACACATTGTATGCCACGCTCGGCACGGTCATAATCACATCCATATTGTGCTCGCGCAAAAGCCGTTCGCGCACTATTTCCACATGAAGCAGTCCCAAGAATCCGGCGCGAAAACCAAATCCCAAGGCCGGCGAATGTTCCGGCTCATATTGCAAAGACGCGTCTGATAATTTCAATTTCCCCAAAGCGTCCCGCAAACGATTGATGTCATCTCCTTCTTTAGGATAAAGCCCGGTAAAAACCATCGGCTTTAGGCTGCGATATCCGGCCAAAGCCGGCGTATCCTTGCCGCCGATCGGAGGCTTTTCAATAATCGTATCGCCAACGCGCACATCGGTAATTTCTTTAATCCCGGTCACCACATAGCCAATCTCGCCGGCGCTAAGATCTTCCTTGATGATCCTCTTTGGCTCAAATACCCCTACTTCCAAAACTTCCGCATCTTTTTTTGATTGAGCGAATTTAATGCGATCTCCTTTGGCAATTTGTCCGTTTACCACCCGCACATAAGCGACCACGCCCTGATAATCGTCATAAACCGAGTCAAAAATCAGCGCCTGCAAAGAATTTTCCGCGGTCCCCTTTGGTTGAGGCACAATTTCTGCAATGCGCTCCAAAATCGCGTCAACATTTTGGCCTGTCTTGGCCGATACCGAAATAATTTCTTCGGGCCGGCATCCCAAGATCTGCACTATCTCCATTTTCGTATCATCCACGCGGGCGTTTGGCAAATCAATTTTATTGATTACTGGAATGATTTCCAATCCCTGTTCTACCGCCAGAGTAAGATTGGCAATGGTTTGCGCCTGAATGCCTTGCGTCGCGTCTACGACCAAAATAGCCCCCTCCACACACGCCAAAGACCGCGATACTTCATAAGAAAAATCAACATGGCCCGGCGTGTCAATCAAATTCAGAACATAACTTTTACCGCGCAACTCATAATTCATCCTAGCCGGGGCGAGCTTGATCGTAATTCCCCGCTCTCTTTCCAAATCCATAGAATCCAGAAGCTGGCTTTTCATTTCGCGCTTGGAAACCGTCCCGGTAATTTCCAAAAGCCGATCGGCCAGGGTGGATTTCCCGTGATCAATATGGGCGATGATGCAAAAATTTCTTATATTTTTTGATTCAGTCATATAGAAAGTATACCATACGCAAAATGCATCCGCTACGGGGATGCACCTGAATTTCCGTCTTTATTAAAAATTAAAAATTTAAAATTGAAAATTTCACAGCAATGATTCTTGCCGCGTGATATCCGCTCCGAAAAATTCTTCAATCGGGTTGGCGTTTAGAATCCTTGTCATATAAAATTTGCGTACATCTTGGCGAAGCCGGCAAAAAGCTTCAATTTCATTATTTCTGATATGGCGGATTTCAATTCGGCGCGTTTTCCGGTGCTGTTCGCCACCCGAGGCGCTTGAGGAAACATAATCAATTTCCACCACTTGGCTCTTTTTCCAGGCGTTTTGAAGTTTTTCTCTTACTCTTTCCAAATATCCGCCTTCCTTTCCCCAACGAACCGGTATGGCTTGCGTGTATCCTTCCTTTGATTTGGCGAATACTTGCTCGTATTTTTTTCCGTACTCGTACAGATCTTTTGTCAGTCGCACATCGTCCAGGCAATATTTTTTCACCTTTTCCACTTCGCCGTTCCTGAACCACTGCAGAGCTTCCAATCCGTGTCCGCTCTTTCCTTCGCCCAGAGTCCCCATGCCCAAAGCATCCAGTCCCACGCGGCGATTTAGAACAACTTCTATGTCTTCTATCAGATCAAGAACCGGAATATCATTGAAAACGCCGTTAAAATATGGGGCGATAACCGGCAGATCAAAAGCGTTTATGTTAAAACCGATGATGAGAGACGCATTGCGGTACATTTTTTCAAATTCCCCCATCTGGTTTTCTTCAAAAGCCGTATACTGATTGTCTGCGTAATTGTATGCGCCGACCACCGACACTTTCAATTTATCAAATTGGTCTCGCCCGCCCACCTCGTCAAAAGAATGTTGAGTCTCTACATCAAATACTATTGGAAATTTATCAGACATAACAATGTAAACTTAAAGCTTAAAACGAAAAACTAAAAATTATGTTGCGATTTTAATCCAAAACCCTTTCCACTTCTGAAATCTCTTTATGGTTTTCTAAAATATTTTCTTTAATTTTGTCAAACGCCTCATGGCTGCAGCCGCATCCCCCGCCGCATTTGCCTACCACGGAAATTTTGGCAACGCCGTCCGAAACGCTTTCCACGCTGGCTCTCGGCCCCTTGCCTTCCAAAAAAGAATTGATAATTTTTTGTATATCTTGTTTTGTCATAATATGCAACATTAACACATAATAATAAAAAGTTCAAGTTTTAGCTTTACGGCTCTGCGGCTTTTACGGCTTTGTCTTAATTACCGCGCCATACGCCGCGTCGCGGTCAATGGTTTTGGCAAATTCAACCGTATTATGATTTGTTAATTTCGCATTGCTGGAATTCCAAGAAACAGACATATTGGCCGGCAACACCAGCGAGCTCGTCAGATTATCAATCTTGCCCGGCTGTTTTTGGACCGTGAGAGAGTAGGAAAAAATATCAGACGAGCGATCAAATATTCTTTCCAATATTGATTTGTCCGGCTTTTGCAATTTGAAAGGCAATTCGTATTCAAAAGTCGCCTGCGCATATTCGCCGGGCTTTACTATCAGCCAATTGCCAAAAACCGTTTTGCCGAATTCTTGAGTGGTGCGCGTGCCCGATCTTTCATCAATAACGGGCGAACCTTCAATGTTTATCAAATCTTCGTCTTCGGATAAAGCAATTTCCGTCGTAAGAAGCTTGTCCGGGGAAGGAGCCTGAAAGCCGGACGCTTTGATAAGTACTGATCCTTCCGGCACATACGCGCGGATAAATTCCTGATTGGGCCAATTTTCAAATTCTTCATTCGGATTGCCATTGTGCTTTCTGGTGATCGTGAGGGTATTAACAATCGTTCCATCGTCTTTGATTATTGTTTTCAAATCCAGCAATTCGTCCACAACCTGATCGGTCTTTCCTCCACCCAAATTGGCGCCCACCACCATCAAATAATCGCTATCAGTTGTCGTAATGCTCCCCGACCAATCCAAATCTTCAAACGCGGTCTGCAGGCTCTGATTATTGGAGTAGAGCAAAATGTCTTTTTGCGCCAGCGAATCGCTGAGCGCTCCCAAGATCTCCGATCCCTTTTTCAAATCAACCGACAGAATTTTTTCCAGCAATTTCGGAAACATCACGGCGATTATTTTTTTGGGTATATTTTCCAATTTATCCTGGCTGTCTTCGGTTTGTTTTTCCAAAATTTCAATCACATTTGATTCATTGACGGTAGTCGCGTACTCGGCAATTTCCAAAGGACCGGCGATTTTCAAAAGCCTTGTCAAAACATTCGGCGTTATCGCGATTATCCCGTCCACGGTCGGCCCGCCGCTTTTTTCATAAAACCATTGGATTTTCTCCGCCGATGCCGAAAAATCCGGAAACCAATTGGCATCGTGAAATTCCCAGCGCGGATTGATGAATTGCATGGGCTGGGGCGGCTTGATAAATTCGGTAAAATTCGGAGTAATGTCGTACGGCCCGCCTTTGGGCGTTTCAATATTGGCAATCTCCCCCTTTTTTACATCAATGAGCGAATAGCTCCCGATAAATCCGCCGGTCGGCCGCAGCTCGCGATTATTTTGAAACAAAACCAAATAGCGCCGCTCTCCGTTATTTCCTAAAAGGTCGGAAATTCCCGTTATGCCTGATTTGAATCGGGCGAGCTGTTCGGAAAGTTTTGCCAGCGCGCCGCGCGCGTCTTCAAATTGCTGGCGGTATTCTTGCGGCACGGCATCAGCGTCCACCCTTGAAAATTCATCATTGGCCTTGGCAAACAGGGGTGAAATTTTAGCCAAATCGCCGCCGATTGATTCCGGAATATTCAATAAATTGGAATTTTGCGAAAACCAATCGGGTGCGGCAATGCTTAAAATCGCCAAAGCTTCCGAAAGCGCTTGCCCGCCGTTTATCAGATGGCTTCCGCTGGAGATCGTCTCCGCGGTTTGGCCCGGAATAATTCCGGCGAGAGTTATGAACAATTGATTGACGCCTTGTAATTTATTTTGAATGTCGGAAAATTTCTTGTCGGCATTGGCAAAAAAATCTCCGCCGGATGAAAAATCTCCGAGCTTTACGGAATCTACGCCGTGCAAGAGCTCGTCAAACGCCGAGACCGCTTCGCCTAAAATCATCTGTTTGGTTTGGCCCGATTGGCTGGTCCATTCCACAATCTTAAAAGAAAATAAAATAAGGGCGATGACCGCCGCAAACGCTCCGGCCCGCGCCAAATTATTTTTTAAAACTTGCGGCTCGGCAAGCAGGCGGTCCAAAAGTCCTGGCGTGCGGCTCAAAACCCGCTTCATCGGCTCTTCTTTCGGCGCTTCCGGCTCCTGTTTGTCAAAAACTTTCGGCACATAGACGGGCGCTTCCGGTTCTTTCTTCTCCTCCTTTTTTTGCCCGAGCCGAAAAAAATTCCGGTTGGCTTCGGCAGCCGCTTCTTTTTCTTTTTTCAATTTAGCCAAATCAAGGACAAATTTGGAAGGAGCGCTTCTCTGCTGTTCCGGATTCGCTTTTTGTTCGGGCTTTTTTTTGAAAAACATAATAATTTTATAAAATTTCTTCGTAAACCTTTAGCGTCTCTCTCGCGCATCGCTCCCAGCTGTATTTTTTCACCTGTTCGTACCCTTTTTTAATCAAATCTGCGCGCCGGCTCTCATTGCTTGATATATCATACAATATCTTGGCCGTTTGATCAATATCATCCGGATTGAAATATTCGGCCGCGTCTTTCAAGATTTCCGGCAAACAGCTCCGATCCGAAGATACGACCGGCACGCCGTAATTCATCGCTTCCAAAGGCGGCAGACCGAATCCTTCGTAAAACGAAGGAAAGCAATAAAGCCGAGCGTTCCTATATAATGCGGCCAATTCTTCATCGCTCACAAATCCGGTAAAATTCACGCCTTCCAGCGCATCTTCTTTTTCAGCTTCTTTTTTTACCCGTTTATAAAAATAGTCTTCTTTGCCCACTAAAACCAAAGATAAATTTTTATCTTTGATGATTTTAAACGCCCTTATCAATCCGCCGATATTTTTGTGCGGGTAAGCATTGCCCACATATAAAATATACGGCTGATTTATTTTGAATTTATTCAATACAATTTCCGCAGTCTTATTTTTTTCTGAATCCAGGGGCATATCCGCGGCTTCATAGGTGACGGAAATTTTTTCCGGATTTGCCCCAAAAGAATCAATAATGTCATTTTTGGTAAATTCCGATACGGCGATAATTTTGCGCGACTTATTCACGGCATGCGTGATTACGGTATGATAACCGAGCTGCTTCAAAGTATAAGCAATAGGGCCAAGAGTAGTCGCTTTGAT
>SCPX01000028.1 GCA_004298615.1 Patescibacteria group bacterium
AATCTCGGCCGAAGGCCCGAGAGTGGAAGATCTGAAACCGGTCTCGGCCAAAATTCTTTGGAAAACCGACAAACCGTCTTCGTCCATCGTCGCTTTTGGAAAAGACGCAAATTACGGAACAGAAATGGGAAATACGGAAGAATTGATCACCGAACACGAAGTCCAATTGATCGGACTGGAACCGAAAGCCAAATATCATTTCAAAGTCAAGTCCGCCGACAGCGACGGCAATATCGGAGAAAGCAATGATAAGGAATTCGCCACACCGGAGAAGCCGATTATTTCCAAAGTCGCGGCTTCGGAAGTTTCACTGAACTCCGCCATCATTTCTTGGGAAACCACCGCTTCCATCACTTCGGAAATTGAATACGGCAAGACCACTGCTTACGGAAAAAATGTTATTGACAAATCATTGTCCCAGACCACCCAGCACACGGTAAAGATCGTGAATCTTGAATCAGGAATCATGTATCACTTCCGCGCCAAGGGCACGGACCAATACGGCAGCGAAGTCCAGTCCGACGATTATACATTCTCAACGATCGCCGAGCCCAAGATCGCCAAATTTGCCATTGAGAGCGTCACGCACGGCGGAGCGGAAATTGTTTGGGAAACCAATACGGACACGGACTCGCTGGTGGAATACCAAAAAGACGGCGATGCGGATGTGAAAACCGCCGGCGCCACCGATCTGGCCAAAAACCACAGAGTCAAAATAGATAAACTGGAAGATAATGCCAAATTCCGCGCCCGTATCGTTGGACGGGACGCGCTGGGCAATGAAGTGAAATCCGATTACAAAGAATTCATCACTTTGGCCGATACGGAAGCGCCGAAGATTACAAGCGTAAAAACAGAAAGCTCCATCCCTTCGGCCGGAGAAGACAATGTGCAGGTCTTGGTGTCTTGGACCACGGACGAGCCGGCCACCTCGCAGGTGGAATACCGCCAGGGCGTGGCCATAGGCAAGAATTATCCGTCAAAATCACGGCTTGACGCGAATCTCACCACTTCGCACTTGGTTGTTTTAGGCGGATTTAAAACTTCGGATATTTACCATTTCCGCACGGTTTCAAAAGACCGGGCGGGCAATGAAGGCGCCTCGGCCGATTACACCATCCTCACCCCGCAGAAAAAAGAATCTTTGCTGCAAATCATTTTGAAGAATTTGGAAGAAACATTCGGGTTTTTGAGGAAGTTGGGGAAGTAAGTTATTAAATCGTGAAATTTCACAGATTATCAAACATAAAAGTTAAAGTATGAAAAAATTTTTCATCTTGCTTTTCGTTATTAGCTGTTCTTTCTTTTTTTTGGGCGGCCAAACGGCTAAAGCCGAATGCACGGGCCAAAAATTCGGCATGCATATTATCACGCGCGATTCGGAAGGAAAGTTGGTCCCCGGCATAAATTACGCGGTTTATACGGAAATAAAAAATCCGGACGGCAAGCCTTATTTTGATGATAAGTATAAACTTACTTCAGGCAAAACCGACGGCGGCGGGCAAAGCGACATTCTGTGTTTGGATGTCACCAAATATCCTTATGCCGTGAAATTGTGGGAAACCAATCCGACTTACGGATATTATTCTGTATGGAGCGACAGTATGGCAAGCGAGGGCGGTATTTTTACAATCAATAAAAATATGAGCGATTTGTTTGTGGTGATTCGCGACGCGGAAGGAATGCTTATTAAAAACAGCGTTTTTGACGTGTATGTCCAGGGATTTGACGTGGACGGCGATCCGATTATTGACGAGACAAAGTTAAACGCGGATAAACTCGTTTTATCAAAAATAAATACCAGCGATGTCGGGGGAAAGCATTTATATTTGTCAGAAGGAAGCTA
>SCPX01000029.1 GCA_004298615.1 Patescibacteria group bacterium
TCTTCGCGGTCTTGAAACGATAATCGCGCATAAGGAGTAGACATAGATATGATGTTAAACATAATATGAGTTATTGTATAGTAAATTAAACCGTTGCGTTAGATTGTTGAACTCGCCCCAGAAATTGCTTCTTCAAATAACAAAATTTAGTATAATATTGTAAGCATAGTAGCAATTTTTGTTAAAATTATGTCAAATTGTCCGATATTGACAAGGCGGTTAACATTCGTTATACTCAAAATTGAGTATGATTATACTCAAAAGTCAGAATATGCTGAATCTTATAACCAAATCTAAAATCAGACAGAGAATGATTTTGCTGTTTCTTTATCATCCCGAAAAATCTTATTACATTAATGAGACCGCCAAAATAGTCAAAACCTCGTCCGGTACGGCCCAGCGCGAGCTGGAAAAACTCACTGATTCGGGATTTCTTAAAAAAGAAAAAAAAGCTAATTTGACTTATTTCAGGATTAATCCGGAGAATCCATTGCTTGATGACATAAAAAGCATAACGGCAAAAACGATCGGGTTGGAGCAATTGCTAAAAGATGAATTAGGCAAACTTGAGCAAATCAAATTCGCTTTTTTATTCGGTTCCTATGTTAAAGGAAGTTTTAAGCCGGATTCCGACATAGATCTGTACGCGATAGGTGATGTTGATGAAACCGAGTTTTATAAAACAATAAAAACTGTGGAAGTAAAAATCATGCGTGAGATTAATTATCATCTATCAAACATGGAAGAGTTTAGGAAAAATTTGGAAAAATCTTTTTTTCACAAAGAAATCTTGAGAAATTATCAATTATTGATCGGCAACGAAAATGAATTTAGAAAATTTATTAAATAAACTTCTTAAAGAGGGGAAAATCAAAAAGCAGTCAACCGATATCTCATATTTGAATGCGTCTCTTAATGCCGCTTATCAGAATTTTTTAGCCGCGAAATATAATTTGCGAGGCGGTTATTTAGACACAGCTTTCAAATCCGCTTATGACGGCGTACTTCAAATTTCCCGCGTCGTTCTTCTGCTTAATGGTTTTCGTCCCGATGACGGCGGACAGCACAAAACCACTTTTATGGTCGCCGGCGCTATTCTTGGTCCGGAATTTACGGAATTGATTGAGAGGATTGATCGTTGCAGGATTAAAAGAAATACTATTATTTATCAGCCATTGGCGGGTATTTCTAAAAGCGAGGCCGAAGGAATTTTAGAATCTGCTCATGATTATTGGATAAAAACAAAGAAGTACTTGAGAGATAAAAACAGACAGCTGGAACTGTTTGATTTCTGATTTTAGGGCGCAATTGTTGATATTTATTTCCTAAAATCGTACACCCGCATTGAGTAGCCGATGCGGTCAGTGGGGGTGTAATTCAAAAGCCAGGAGAATTCTTCGTGATTAAGCAGGAAAAGGGGAGTAAGGCTGATTATTACGATGCCGCTTGGCAATCCATTTTTTAAAACTTCTTCTGTAGTCGGCACGGAATTCCCTTTTACCCCATAATAATCCCAATCGGTTTTGCCAAAATACCGCAAATATACGGAATCAAGATTATTGTCTTTCATATATTTTTTGAGCCTCAGAAAATCCTGCCCCCAGTCAATGTTTGAATCAAGCAAATATTCGTGGCCGTTTTTCGGGCCGCCGATCAGTTCGTTAAAATAAGACAAATGGTAAGGATAAATCATTGCCGTCTCGGCCAAAAACCACACAATCAAAATGGTAAATATTATTTTTAAAAAAACGCCAGACTTGGCCGATTGATTTATTGATAATGATTTTGTGAAAAATGGCAAGCTGGCCGGTATTTTTTTTATGATCAAGGCAATGGCGCCGGCAATCATTACGGCATAAAACGGATAGACGGGCATAAGATGCCTAACGCCTATGTTTAAGCTTGATTTAACGCTGATCAGCCAGTAAATTGCGGGAGGTATGAGGATCACCCAGCCGGCCGGAGGAAAATTATTTTTTCTCATCCAAATGATAGAAAATACGCAAAACGAGAAGGTGATCATGATTAAAAGGGGGATCGGGCTTTTGATCAAATAAGCGATTATAAAATACTGCCAGACACCCGTTTCATAAAAATGACCGGCCAAATAGGCATAGTGTCCGCGATAGCTATGCGCCAGAAAATCGGACAAACCCCTGAAATAGCGGTAAGCCGGAACCGGAACATTGTCCGCGGCCCATTTTAGCGCAATGCCCGGCTGTTTATTCGGATCAAATGTATGAATAATATAGCGCGCCAACCAATAGTTTTTCCCGTTAGAATCTTGATAGGCGCTCGGATCTTTTAAAAGCTGCGCATTACTTGCATATAATTGCTTGACCTTGGGATCATCGCCCGGCTTTTCAATATTGAATCCGTATATCGCCCAAAGAGCGATAAAAGCCATGAGGATGAACAACGGAATTAATTTTAGATATTTTTCCAAATCGCTTTTTTCCTTGATTAATTTTATAGTGAATAATATTAAAAATACCGGTAAAAGCGTAAGAGAAGAAAATTTGGCAGCCAAGGCCAAGGCGAAAACGCCTCCCGAACCGATCGCGAGCAGCGCGGTCGGTTTATTTAAAAATAAATAAAATGCGTAAGCGGCGAAAAATATGAATATCGCCGATCCGACATCGGTGGTTATCAATCGTCCATGCGCCAAAACATTCGGATCAAAAGAAAAAAGAACGAAGGCGATTATTCCGGCCAAATTCCCAAACCATATTCTCGCAATCAGAGCGATTCCCGCTGCTCCGAGAGTTGCAAGAATCACCATCATCAAGCGACTCCAAAAAATTATAGTATCGGCCGGGACGCGGTTTTTATGAAGGAATTCATAGGAGAGCCCCCATTGGTCCAGTTCGGCTGGAGCGGTGGATGCGTTTTTCACTTCTTCCGGCAAATCGGGATTTAGGATAAGAAGGGGAAGAGCGGACCAGGCCTTAAGCAATGGAGGGTGCTCCGGATTGAGCAAAATTTTTCCGGTTTTCAAGTATGAGTAGCCGGCCAAAATATGCGGCCCTTCATCAACTGTTTGCGAATCCGCGAGCAGGCTTGAAATTTGGACAAATCCTAGTATAATAATGAGGAACGCAAGCCCGATCCAAAAAGAAGAACGGGCCAATGTTGGATTTTTTATGACATTAAGGTTTAGTATGTTTGATTTGTCCATTGGAATGATTTTAGGTAAGATAAAAAAACCCGGCTATTTAAATGATTCTATATTGTTTTGGTGTTTTGTCGCAAGTATTTTTCTCTTAGCGCTGGCTTTGGGAGCGATTGAATTTTTGCTTCCAAAAGATTTAGATTTTATTTCCCTTCATTATAACATTTATACGGGAATTGACCGAGCCGGCCTTAGGAGCGAGATGCTGTATTATGTTTTGGCCGCTTTGATTTTTTTCGCGATTAACGCATTTTTCAGCGCGAGATTTTTTAAAAAAGGCGACATTTTCATAAGCCGTCTGGTGGCAGGTTTCAATGCCGGTATCATGACTTTATTCGCTTTCGCCATTTTTTATATAATATTTCTCAATAGATAGTAGTAATATGTCAAATATCACGGCCGTTGTCGAGCCCTCGGTAATCAAAATTTTCATTTTGACAACACTGTCATTTATACTGGCCATAAGCTGGACGCCTTTGCTTACCAATTTTTTGAGCCGCTTCAGAATGGGCAAGCAGATCAGAGACGAAGCCAGCGCTCCGATTTTTTCCAAGCTTCATCAAAAAAAATCCGGCACGCCGACTATGGGTGGGCTTTTGGTTTGGGTGACTGCTCTGGCTTTGGCCATGTTTTTTTCCGGAATCAATAATTTATTTCCGGAAAGCTCTTTGGGAAAGCTCGATTTTTTGACCAGGGAACAGACCAGGCTGCCATTGGGAGTATTGGTCGCATCGGCTATTGTCGGATTCATAGACGATTATTTCAATATCAGGAAAATCGGACCCAAAGGCGGCGGATTAATGATGAGGTACCGCCTTGCCATTTACGCGATAATCGCCATTGTCGCGGCCTGGTGGTTTTATTTCAAACTGGAATGGAGCCAGATTCATATTCCTTTTATGGGCGACATTGAAATCGGCTGGTGGTATATACCGATATTTATTTTTATCATTGTGGCTACTTCTTTTTCAGTTAATGAAGCGGACGGATTGGACGGCCTGGCCGGAGGGACGCTTTTAGCGTCTTTCGCGGCTTTTGGCGGAATCGCTTTTGCCCAGCAAAAATACGAACTGGCCGCTTTTTGCGGCGTGATCAGCGGAGCGCTCTTGGCTTTTCTTTGGTTTAATATTTATCCGGCTAAATTTTTCATGGGTGATACCGGCGCGATGAGTTTGGGCACGACTTTGGGAGTGGTGGCCATGCTTACCAATTCGGTTTTGCTTTTACCCATAATCGGATTGCCATTTGTCTTGGAATCCGGTTCCGTGATTATCCAAACAATTTCCAAAAAGTTTTTCAAAAAGAAAGTTTTCCTTTCCACGCCGGTGCATCATCATTATGAGGCCTTGGGCTGGCACGAGTCCAGCATCACAATGCGGATGTGGGTAATTGCGATTGTTTCGGCCGTGGTCGGTTTGATAATCGCGCTGGTGGACAAGGGGTTGAAATAAAATTGTAATTTTAATGAAAAATAATTATGCGTTTGGTTATTTCCGATCCGATTATTGAGAATGAGGTGGTTTTGATGCGGCGGCTCGGTTACAGCCCGCATGAAAATTTTGAAGGTAAATTGAGCTTTGTGCGCCGGACGAGTAATTTGCCGTTTCCGCGCCTGCATATTTATCTTGAGACCGGCCCGCAAGGCCTTTTTTTGAAAATTCACTTTGACGCCAAGCGGGAAACTTACGAGCCCGGCAAGGTTCATTCGCTGGAGAAAACGGGCGATGTTTTGGAAAATGAAATAAAAAGAATCTATCAAATTTTGAGAGGCAGTTACGGCCAAATTTATTTGGTTAAGTAGTATGGCAAACGAAATAAAAAAATATTTTGTTATGGAGGCGGTAGATGTTGATAAGGCCGTATTGGCTCTTATTGATATCAACGGAAAAATTTTAGCCAAGCAGGCGATGAGATTTTCAACAGGCAAAATGAAGCTGCTTAGCCGGATAAATGAATTTTTAGGAAAGAATCGTTTAAAATTATCCGGCATTTCAGGAATTATTACCGTAACCGGCCCGGGATCTTTTACTTCAATTCGGACGAGCTTGAGTATTATAAATACTTGGGCGGCGGTTGCGCTTATCCCCGTTGTCGGATTATCGCGTCAGGATTTTTTAAATTTTGACGATTTGATTAAAAGAGGTATAGCTAAGTTGGAAAAAACCAAGCGTTCAAAAATCATTAAACCATTTTACGGCCGCCCGCCCGACATAACAACACCTAGGGTAAAATAATTCTAATAGTTATCCACAGATACTTGATTTTAAGAGCATTTTCTGCTCTTATTTTTGTTTTTGAAATTTTGTTTAATAAAAAAATCGCCTAATTTTAGCCAAGAAAATATTTTTTTGCCAATTATGGTTATATATGGTTGACTTTTGCATTAAAGTGGAGTAAAATGGAGATACAGTATATAAAAGTGGATAAAAGTGGGGATAAGTAACCAAATTTGTGTATAATCAAATTTGGTTATCCTGAATCCCGCGAAGCGGATGAAGGATCTTGTAAAAAAATAGAGATTACTTCGCTTCGCTCAGAATGACTAAATAACTATGTTTATCGGCGAATATCAGCATTCTATTGATGAAAAGGGCAGACTGGCGGTTCCGGTAAAATTTCGGGATGTTTTGGCGGAAGGAGCCGTAGTAACGCGGGGGATTGATAATTGCTTATCTCTTTACGCAAAAGAAGAGTGGGAAAAATTGGCCGAGAGAATTTCCAAGCTTCCCATAGCGCGCGCCAATACCAGGGCCTTCAGCCGTTTAATGCTCGCGGGCGCGATGGATGTGAAGCTTGATAAACAGGGGAGGATTGTATTGCCGGACTATTTGAAAAAATACGCTTCTTTGAAAAAACAAGTGGTGGTGGCCGGCTTATACAATCGATTGGAAATTTGGGATGAGTCGGTCTGGGAGGGTTATAAGAGCGGAACAGAAAAAGAGAGTAAAGATATAGCGGAAACGCTGGGAGAATTGGAGGTGTAAATGCATATTCCGGTTTTAGCTAAAGAGGCGATTGAACTTTTAAATCTAAAAAGCGGAGACAATGCGATTGACTGTACTTTGGGCGGCGGGGGACACAGCCGGATGATTTTGGAAAATACAAAACCAAAGGGAAAGATTTTGGGCATTGACATAGATCCAACGAAATTAGACGATTTGCAAAAAGAATTTGACAAAAATTTTCCAAACAAAGCGAAATTTGTTCACGGAAATTTCCGTGATCTTGAAAAGATAGCGCACGATTTTGGATTTTTAAAAGCTAAAGCGATTTTGATTGATCTGGGATTTTCCAGCTTTCAAATCGAAGATCCGAATCGAGGATTATCTTTTCAGGATGAGGAGGCGCCGCTCGATATGCGGCTTGATCAGAGCAAAGGCGAGACGGCGGCTGATCTTTTAAATTCTTCAAAAGAAGAAGAAATATCAAAAAAAATATGGGAGTACGGGCAAGAACGATTTGCCCGGGCTATCGCAAAACAAATAATAAAAAGGAGAAAAAACAATCCTTATATAAAAACAAAAGATTTGATTCTTACCGTACTCCCATTTTATAAAAAATTCGAATATTCGCGCCGCCATCCCGCGACCCGAGTTTTCCAAGCGATGCGCATCTGGGTAAACGATGAATTGGGCAGTCTGGAATCGGTTATTCCGCAAGCGATTGAAATTCTTGAGCCGGAAGGAAGATTGGCTATCATCTCATTCCATTCTTTGGAAGATCGGATTGTGAAATGGCGGTTTCGCGACTTTGCGAAACGGGGGAAAGCGAAAATTATTACGAAAAAACCGATTGTGCCGTCGGAGGAAGAAATAAGCTCAAATCCTCGAGCGCGGTCGGCAAAATTAAGAGTAATTGAGAAAATTTAATAAAAAACAAACAAAAATCTGTGTCTAAATTCTATTATCTGACTCAAAAACAAATACCCAATTACGCCGTCAAGGTCGCTGTTTTGCGCGATGAAAGCGCGCGGCTGAAGCTTGGATTGATTATTTTGGCCGGAATTTTGGCAATGATCGGCATTTATATTTTCTTGGCCAACAGCCTGGCGTCAAAAAATTTCGCATTGAAAACACACGGGGAGCGGCTGCGCGAAGTCCGGCGCGAGCATACGCGCATGGAAATTGAAATCGCTTCCAAAAAATCTCTGGAACTTCTGAAAATCCAAGGCGAAGCGCTCGGCCTTGCTGTCCCTAAGAATTTGCAGTATATTGAATCCGATTCGCCCGTGGCTAAAAAATAGCATTTAATTTATCGTCGGATGATTGATACCAATTATGCGGCAGGCAAGAAAATCCGCTTTGGAAAAATTTGATCGGCTGATAATTCTCAAATGGCTGGCCATCGCCGTCGTCGCCGTCATTGCGGCGCGATTGATTTACATTCAAATAGTCCAGCATCCGGCATATTCCGCCCTTGCCCAGGAACAGTACGATGTGTTTAAAAAACTGTTTCCGGATCGGGGGCGGATTTTTGCGCAAAATAAAGCTTCCGGCGAAATATCACCGGTCGCCATCAATGACGAACAATACGAGATTTACGCGATCCCGAGGCGAATTAAAGAGCCGGACAATTTGGCGAGAACCTTGGCGCCGCTTTTGGAAATGGATGAGAGCGAAATTTTCACCGCCCTGTCTGATAAAAACGAGACTTATCATTTATTGAAGAGAAAAGTCGCCCGCGAGATCAATGACCAAATAATGGAATTGAATCTCAAAGGAATCGGTTCGCGCTCCGAAACAATGCGATTTTATCCGGAAAAAAATATTTTCAGCCACGCGGTGGGATTTTTGGGATTCAAAGGATCGCAAAGGGCGGGGCAGTACGGAGTGGAAGGGACTTTGAATGAAATATTGGCCGGCCAGGCGGGTTATCTTAACGATTTTTTCGCCTTGTCGTCCGCTTCGGCCGCCGGCCATAAAAGCTTTGAAGAGGCGAAAGACGGTTCTGATATCGTGCTTACCATTGATCGGACGATTCAATTTACTTCTTGCACAAAATTGCGCGATGCGGTTTTGAGTCACGGAGCCGAAAGAGGAGCAGTAATTGTGATGAATCCGAAAAACGGGGAAATTTTGGCTATTTGTTCGTATCCGGATTTTGATCCCAATGAGTATCAAAAAATCGAAGATGGATCAATTTTCAATAATACGGCGATTTTTCAAGCCTATGAACCGGGCTCAACTTTCAAAGCGATTACAATGGCCGTGGCGCTGGACAAAGGATTGGTTGATGCGCAGACGACATTCACGGACACAGGTTCTGTTTCCATAGGAAAATATACGATCCGAAACGCGGATGGGAAAGTGTACGGCAAGCAAACGATGACCGAGGTTTTGGAAAATTCCGTCAATACCGGAGCGATTTTCGCGGCTAATAAAGTGGGTGCCGCCAATTTTGAAAATTTCATAAGGCAATTGGGTTTTGGAGAAAAAACCGGCATTGAATTGTCCGGCGAAGCAAAGGGCAATATCTCATCGCTTGCCAAGCAAAAAGAAATTTATACGGCCACGGCTTCTTACGGACAAGGAATTACGGCAACGCCCATTCAAATGATCAGAGCTTACGCCGCTATGGCCAATGGCGGTTATTTGGTAAAGCCGACAGTGATTAAAGAAATCAGGGGATCGGACGGGCAAATTGTCAGTCCGCAAAATCAGAATCGCACGCGCGTATTTTCCGAAAGGACCAGCTTGCTGATATCCGCTATGCTGGGGAGCGTGGTGGAAAACGGACACGGCAAGCGCGCCGGAGTAAAAGGTTATTACATAGGCGGCAAAACCGGTACGGCGCAAGTAGCTAAAGAAAAAGGATCGGGCTATGATCCGGACAAATCAATCGGATCGTTTATCGGATACGGGCCGATTGATAATCCGCAATTCGTAATGCTGGCCAAGATTGACAATCCGAAGGATGTGAAATTCGCCGAATCCACGGCCGCGCCGCTGTTTGGCGAAATCGCCGAATTTCTGGTACAATACTTAAAGATAACGCCCAGCCGAAATTGATAATCTCTTATCCTTAATCTTTAATTGAAATTATGAAAAAATTTTTGGAAAATATTTTATTAAACCAAGCCAAGAAAATTATTGCGCGGCATAAGCCGGTAGTTATTGCCGTGACGGGCAGTTTTGGAAAAACGGCGACCAAAGACGCGATTTTTGCCATGCTTGATGATAAATCAACCGTGCGCCAGAGCATAAAAAATTACAACAATGAATTGGGCGTGCCACTGACTATTATCGGCGAGGAAGCGCCCGGATCTTCTTTAATGAATTGGCTGTCTTTGTTTATGGCTGGACGAAGAGCTCTCTCGGATGAAAATTATCCGAAAACTTTGATTTTGGAAATGGCCGCGGACAGGCCCGGCGATTTGCAGAAATTGGTTGATGTTGCGGCGCCCAAGATCAGTATTGTGACTGCCGTGGGCCCGGTGCATTTGGAATATTTTTTGACGGAAGAAAACATCGCCCAAGAAAAAGCCGTCTTGGTAAAAGTTTTGCCGCAGGAGGGCACGGCGATTCTAAACGGAGACGATGAGAAAGTTAATAAAATGCGCGAATTGACCAAAGCGAAAGTAATGACATACGGCTTTGGCGAAAATGCGGATATTCGCGGGGCGGATATTCAACGCAAAGGAGATGGAGCCGGATTTTTATTTAAAATTCATTATGACGGAAAAGTGATACCGTCTGAAACAGATCATCTTTTGGCCGAATATCAAATTTACAGCCTCTTGGCCGCTTTTGCCGCGGCGATAGCTTTGGGAAAAAATCCTTTGGACGCGGCCAAGCGAATGTCCGAATTCATACCTCCGCCGGGCCGGCTCAAGGTCTTGCCGGGTTTAAAAAATACCACGATTATTGATGACACCTATAATGCTTCACCGATTGCGGTGCGAGGAGCAATTACCGTCCTCAAGCAAGCTTATCCCAGGGCGCGGACTTGGGCAGTCTTGGGCGATATGATGGAATTGGGAGGCGATTCGCAAATTATGCACGAGGAAATCGGCGCTCATGTTTTCAAAACAGGAATTGATTATCTGGTCGCGGTGGGCGAACGATCAAAAGATTCAGCTCACGCGGCGCGGGCGGCCGGAATGAGCGAAGATAAAATTTTTCGTTTTGAAAAACCGGAAGACGCGGGAAAATTTTTGGAAGACGAAATAATCCCGGGCGATGTTCTTTTAGTCAAGGGTTCCCAAGGCGCCCGGATGGAAAAAATCGTCAAAGAGCTGATGGCTAATCCATTAGACGCCCCGCTACTTTTAGTCCGGCAGGGGAAAGGGTGGGAGTAAATATCTAAAGTTTTGCGTTAATAATGTTAAATTTATGGCCAGGAAGGAGATAGTGTGGGAGTTAAACATTTCACCTCACAAAGCATTATCTATTTTAGATGAGTCGATCAGTAAGGAGATTCCTGCCGCCATTACTTTGTTCTTTGCTGATGGTCCCACTAGTCTTGGAAAAAAGAATTTTTTTGGCGAAATTAAAAGCAGTAATTTTCGTATTCAACAGTTACGAGACGATCATGGTAGGCGCATAATTAAATATTGGCTTACTGATCCTTATTTATATGGGAGGGTTGTTGCAACCAGTCGCGGAAGTAAGATATTAGCACATTTGCGTATTCATCCTTTTGAAGAAGCATCTGCAACGATGATATTTTTCGGAGCTATTTCATTTTTCATTATTAGTGCGACGGCGACGAGTTTTGTCCATGGGCCGCAAGTTTTAATAAACTTTGCGTTAATGTTTGCTACTCTTATTGTATTACTTTCTGTACTTTTGGCGCCAATGATATTTGTGCTTGTACTGCGGATTCGTTCAGGATATTCGCAAGGAAAAAAATTGACCCAATTTATGGACGAACTATTTTCGAAATACAAAATAGAGAATATAGAGAATCGCGAATGCTAACCCTACGCGATAAATGACAAAAATATTTAGCGAGTGATTCTTGAGATAGCGCAGGAGAAAGTGGATGCAAAGCAGGCCGACCAGAAAAGCCGCGGCAAAAGACAGCAAGAGCGGAAGATTGAAAATGTCCGTCGATTGTTCATTTTGCAAATCAATAAATTTTTTTAAGCCCGAGCCGAGAATGATTGGGAAAGACAATAGAAAGCTGAAGCGCGCAGATTGTTCTCTGGTTAATCCCAAAATAAGACCTCCGGAAATTGTTGAGCCGGAACGGGAAACGCCGGGGACGAGTGCCAGAGTTTGAAAAAGTCCGATTAAAAATCCGTTTTTAATCGTGAGATCGGAATTTTGTTTTGCGTATTTTTCAGCTATTAAAAATAGAATACTGCCCAAAATCAAAGTTATCGCCACCAAAAACGCGCTCCTAAAAAAAGTTTCCATTGTTTTTTCCAGAAGCAATCCGGCGATAAGAGCCGGAATCGTGCCGGCAATTATTGCGAAAAGGAGTATCTTTGTTTTTTGATCAATTGGTTTTCGTATTATAAAAAAAACGGCCGCCTTGGCCAAACCGATTAAATCTTTATAAAAGTAAATGCCGACTGCCAAAATGGTAGCCAACTGCAAGATCGCATCTACGGCCAGTCCATTTTCCGTTTGCAACCCCAAAATTTCCCGCGCCAAAATCAGATGGCCGGAAGATGAAATGGGCAAAAATTCTGTAAGGCCCTGGATTATTCCTAAAATAATTCCGGAAACGGAGTTCACAGGATGCTATTGGTTTAAGTAAATTATTTTGCTCGGACTAACGCAATTTTCTTCTGCGGAACTCGCTCCGCTTACGCTTCGCTCAAACAGTCCTCGCGCGAAAATTGACTAGTCCTCGCAAAATCTATCGAAATTATAAGTTAATATTATAAAATACTCCAAAGAACAAGACTTCCTACTATTCCCCAGATCGCACCGGCCAGCGCCTCGGTCGGAGTATGACCCATTCGTTCTTCCAGGGGTGGAATGTTTATCCGTTCGTCCGATGGCAGGAGATTGCGCAAACGATTGATGATTTGGCCGTGTTGGCCCAGGGCTTGGCGCAAACCCACCGCATCGCGTATAATGAGAAGGGCATAGACCAGAGACAGGGCGAAAAGCGGCGATTGCCAGCCTTCTGACAAAAAAACAACCATTGTCACCGAAGTAACAAAAGCCGTGTGAGACGACGGCATTCCTCCGTAAGAAAGTAATTGTTTCCAAGCGTCTTTGGGCGTTCGGGCATAACGGATGATTTTTAAAAATTGCGCGCCAAAGCCGATGATAATGGGGATTAATAAAATTTTATACATAGGATGTGGATTATAAATTATTTCAGCTTATAAATCAATTCGCCGGCACCAACGACATTGTTGATTATTTTTTTATTTTCTCCGCCCAAGCCTTGATTTTGTTTTTGGGATTCGGAGTGGTCGCGCTTTCGATAGCGCGGTTCAAAGAATGGGGAAAAGAATTATTTTTTGACGCGGCAATCGGGGTGTGTGCCGCGCTGTTCATTAATTGGGTGTTTCCGCTCTTTTATCTTCGCCCTCGGCCTTTTTCGGATCACGCGGTCATACAGCTTCTCCCCATTGATCCGGCCAGCAAATCTTTCCCTTCGGATCACGCGGCCGTTTCATTTGCAATCGCGGCCGCCGTATTCCAATATAATAAATTTTGGGGAATTATTTTTTTTATTCTCGCGTCCTTCGTGAGTATCGGAAGAATTTACGGCGGCATCCATTATCCGGCGGATATTTTGG
>SCPX01000007.1 GCA_004298615.1 Patescibacteria group bacterium
ACGACGGACGCGGATTTCAACGGCACGCATTCAACTACCGCAGTTTACGGAACAGGACCGACGGCGTCGGTGAAATTATCACCTAGCCCCATAGATGGTTCCATTGACCTATCAAAGGAGATATTAAGTGGCAGCGCTAAATACGGCGGTTGCACACTCGATGATGCCGGAGCCACAAGAAGCGGAACAAGTTGGTCTGGCTCAACTTGTACTATCAATACGGCAATCAAAGGAACTTGGAATTTTACGACTGTTACTATTCCCGCAACATATATATTAACCGCGACAGGGACCAACGAACTTATTATTAAGGCAATAGGAGTGTCTATTGGCGGGATATTACATGTCAATGGCGGGAACGGCCAATCTCTTACAGCTGGTGTTGGAGTAGCGGGAGGAGCAAATGGCGGCCAGCCCAATACAACAGCGGGTTATGCTGGCCCCGGTGTTGCCGGTAGCGGTACAGCCCCTGGTGGCGCAGGGGGAAGAGTTGTTTCTAATGCCGCCGGCGGCGGCGGGGGTGGAGGGGGGCATGGCGGTACCGGCGGCGCGGGTGGCGTTGCGAACTCCCCGCAGGCTCCTGGCGGTACCGCTGGTACTCCCGCTTACAGTAATACAACCGGCGGTTCCGGCGGCGGTTCCGGCGGAGATGGATATTCTTCTGCTTTGCCCTATGGCGGCGGCGCCGGCGGCGGGCGTCTTACGGTTAAATCTTCTGGTGATATTACCATCGCGGCAGGAGGGTATATTCAAGCTAATGGCGGAAGCGGCGGAGGGAACGTAGGTTATGCAGGTGGCGGCGGTGGCGGTGCCGGCGGGTATCTTTGGCTGGAAGCCCCTAATATTAGTAATAACGGTTCAATTGAAGCGAAAGGGAGTATTGGCGGCAACGGAGTGAATAGTGATTTTGATTCAGGCGGTGGAGGAGGTGGAGGAGGAGGCAGAATAACACTGTATGATTCTGACGCCACGGTGGTTGGCGCTTCAGTAGCGGGCGGCGCTGGCGGTACGAATGGAGGGGGCACAGGTTCTGCCGGCTCTGCGGGGGTTGTAGGTGTGGTTAGTTATGGTTTTTTTTCCTACACCGGGTACGTTTCCTCCGGCACTTATACTTCTCCCGTCAAAGAAATCGGCGCGGGCACAAAATTCAGCACGATTTCGTGGACGGAAACTTTGAATGGACTTTTACCGGCAAATACGCCGATAAAAATCAAGGTGCGTTCTTGCGATGACGCGGCCTGTTCCTCTGCCGGAACAATTGATGAGTCCGTGACCAAACCATTTTCTTCGATTACTCAAACAGCTTGCACGGGCGGCGCCGCTAATGGTTGTACTATTGATAATGGAGGGAGTATTGTTTCACTAACATCTGTTACTAACGGCGACGGCTGGATTCAGTATGAAGCGACGCTCAGCGGAAACGGTAGCGCGACTCCGAGTTTAGACAGCGTTACGATTACCACGCTTCCTTTGGTGCTTGAAGCTCGCGCGGGAAATACTGCGACCCCGGACGGCACTTGGACGGGGTGGACGGAAATCGGTAGCGGAGCCACGGCGTCTTCTAGTCTTGGCGCGACTTTTGACGGCAATCAATACATCCAATACCGCGCCAAATTCGCCACCGCCAACACTTCGTATTCTCCGTCTTTGGATGATATTACGATAAGTTATGAATATTATCCGATAGGAAATTACACGCTTATATCCTCATCTTTTGATTCTGGAGACAGCGCAAATGCGATAAAAAAAATCCAGTGGATTGAATCAAGCAATGTTGACGCCGTGAATCGGAATATTGAATTTCAGATCCGCACGGCAAGCGACGGTTCAACCTGGTCCCAATGGTGCGGACCAACGGCGTGCGATGATTTAGCAAAATATACTGATCCTTATGGAGCGGAAGTGGTTTTTTCGGGTCTGACGGACAGAACGGATGACCGCTGGTTTCAGTATAAAGTTATTTTTTCCAATAATAACTCCGGCGACACGCCCATTCTCAAAAACGCGCAAGTGACTTATGAGTTGAGCGATAAGAGGTGAGACGCGAGCTAAACCTAAACTATCCGCTACGCCTAAAAACCTTAGACAGGCGGCAGGTAGGGATAAGCGGTGAAGCTATAGAGCGTTATGAAAATCTTGCTTTGGATTTATGATTAGTTGCATTTTTTTTGTTTTTAGCATAGAATATAAATATTAAACATGAATAAGTAATCGATTTTTATGTATTCAAAAAGCGCGAAAATAATTAATCCGGTTGATGTCGGAAAATTTCTTTCTCCGCTGCCGAAAAGTTGGACGCAGGCGGCAGGTATTTTGCGCGGACGAAAAAAAAGGCTGATTCGGCACATCAATATTGTAAGGAGGGAGTGGGAAGAGCGGCCGAATAAGTAATTATATGACCATTGATACGAATATCCTCATCGCGTATCTTGGAGGGGATTTGGCGGTTCAAAAAGTTCTTTCTCGCTGGCGGCAGGAAAATAAACCTCTTTTTCTTTCGGCAATTGTTGAAGCCGAGATTTTATCGTTTGCGGATTGGACCGAATCTGAGTATCGTTTCACTGAGAAATTTTTGGAAGAAAATTTTACTTTCATCTCTTTTGATAGGATGACCGCCAGAATTGCGGCGCATCTTCGGCGCACTGTGAAAATAAAGCTCCCCGACGCAATAATAGCCGCCACGGCGATTTTTACCCACACGCCCGTTGTCACGCGCAATTACAAAGATTTTAAGAAAATAAAAGAGCTTCGGATTGTCGTAATTTAAAAATAAGCATCGTTGCTTAATAAGATGAATAACCCTGCTAAAATATATAATATATATAAAATAACAGGGTTAAAATTATGTATTATAACAGAGAAATTGAGGAGAAAATTATCCCATTTTTAAAAAGAAAAGAGGTCTTGGCCATCTTGGGTCCGCGCCAAGCCGGAAAAACCACTTTTCTTTGGCATTTAGCCGATGAATTGCGCAAGATTAAGAAAAAGGTAAATTACATTACTTTTGAAAAAAGAGCGGACTTGAAACTTTTTAATGAAAGCATTGAAGATTTTAAATCGCTCGTTGAACCCTATGATTGCGTCATTATTGATGAATTTCAGTATGCCAGCGAAGGCGGACAAAAATTAAAATATTTGTACGACGAGACAGAAGTAAAATTTATTATTTCCGGATCATCATCGCTGGAGCTGACTTTTCAAACGGGGAAATTTATGGTCGGGCGAATGATTGATTTTACTCTCTTGCCCTTTTCATTTCAGGAATTTTTGGCCGTGAAAAATAAGGACATTCATCGGATATTAATGCAAAAAAAATTTAATGATCTTATCAAATTTGATCCGAAGAAAAGCTTCGGGCCCGAAGTAAACAGGCGACTAGCCGCTTTTTTGGAAGAATACGTACTGTTCGGGGGGGTATCCAGCGGCGGTAATTTCTCGGAACAAAGAAGAAAAAAAGAAAATATTGGAAAACATAACTGAAAAATATATTTTGCGGGACATAAAAGATCTCTTGCGTTTGGCGACAGATAATGAATTATGGCGGTTGGAAAAATTTTTAGCCGGACAGATAGGTAATATGGTAAAATACGAGGAATTGTCCAACGCTTCAGGATTGCCGCATAAAGATCTTAAAAAACATCTTAATATTTTGGAAAAGACCTATATTATTTCGCTTATCCAGCCGTATTTTACAAATCGGAGAATAGAATTGGTAAAAAATCCAAAAGTGTATTTTTATGATCTTGGTCTGCGCAACGCCTCGATTAACGATTTCAGGCCGCTCCGCGACAGAAATGACGCCGGATCCATAATGGAGAACTACGCATTTCAGCTCTTAGTGAAATTATACGGGGGACATTTAAAATATTGGCGGACGAAAAGCAAGGCTGAAGTTGATTTTGTTATAGAGAAAGAAAATCAAATTTATCCCGTAGAAGTGAAATACGCTTCAAAGCGCACGGCGGGGAAGAGTCTGCACAGTTTTATTGAGAAATTTAAACCGCCGATTGCGATAGTACTGACCAAAGACTATATAGGAGAAGAAAAGGCCGACAAAACAATAATTAAATTTATTCCGTTGTCGTATTTTTGATCCCATCCCCAAAAACGCGCAAGTGACTTATGAACTTAGTGATAAAAGGTGATGCCCCAAAGCCGTCTAACCGTAAAAGCCGTTGAGTCGCAAAGAGTTTTGGAAAAACAAGAAGATTTGGTATAATAAAAATCTATGTTTGGCTTATTTCAAAAATCCGCTTTTGGGCTTGATATTTCCGACATTTCTTTGGAAATGGTGGAATTTCAAAAAAAGGGCGGGAAAATCGTTTTGTCGGCCGTGGGCCGTATGATCTTGACTAAGGGAGTGATTGAAGACGGAAAAATTTTGAACGAAGAGAAGCTCGCTGCCGCCATCCGCGATTTGTGCGCCAAGACCCAACCGCAAAAAATCTCCGCAAAGCAAGTTATCGCTTCTCTGCCCGAGTCCAAAATCTTCTCGCATCATTTTAAAATACCGTCCACTATCCCGGAAAGCCAGTTGGGCGAGGCCCTGAAATTTGAAGCTTCAAATGTGATCCCGGCGTCAATGGACGAGCTGGTTTTTGATTTTAAAATAATAAAAAAAGAGTCCGCCTCCGCCAAGACTGCGGCGGACAAACAAGAAATCCTATATGTAGCGTCTTTTAAAAGCATTGCGGAAAGTTATGCCAGGACATTGCGTTTGGCCGGACTTGAACCATTGGCCCTTGACGCTGAAGCATTGAGTATTGCCAGATCACTCATAAAAGTGTATAATAAGGACGAAGCAGTGTTGATAATTGACATAGGCGCCAGAGAGACGGCTCTTTCCATATTTGATCAAGACGGCATCAGATTTTCCAGGGATTTGGCCATAGCCGGCGATTATTTTACCAAAATTATCGCTGAAAAGCTCAAACTCTCCTGGGATCAGGCCGAAGGCATGAAAACTACCTGCGGGCTGGATCTGGATTGCGAAGACGGCCGGATTTTGCTTGTTTTACAGCAAACTTTGGAAAAAATCTCGCAAGAAATCATCAAGGGGATAAGGTATTACGAAAATGAGACCGGGCGGAAAGTGGCCAAAGGAGTATTGGTAGGCGGATCGGCCAATCTCACCGGCTTTGCTATGTATTTTCAGGATAATTTGGGAATTCCTTGCGAATGGGGCCGGCCCTGGATCGTGTCAGACCAAAGCCCGATATCTTCCACTCTTTTGCTCACCAATGCCATAGGTTTGGCTTTACGAGGCGTAGAATCAGATCCGGCCAAAGCGGGGATCAATCTTTTGCCGGTAGGTGGCGGGAAATGAGCGAGTATTATTAAATTATTCCAGAGTTAACGCGTTCACGAGTTAACGAGTTATGAAGATAAAAAGATTTGAGGATTTGAATATTTGGAAATTAAGCCTGCAAATAGCCAAAGAAATTTATGACCTTACGGCAAAGAGAGAATTTTCAAAAGATTTTAAATTGAGGGATCAGATACGAGGCGCCATAATTTCCGTAAGTTCAAACATCGTTGAGGGATTTGAAAAAAACAACAATAATGAATTTATCAGGTTTTTGAGGATATCCAAAGGATCGACTGGAGAGGTAAGGAATCAATTATATATCGCTCTTGCGGTAGGTTATATCACAAAAGAAGAATTTGAAAAAACTAATAAAAAGCTCGAGGACTTGATAAATCAAATAGGTAAATTTATTTCTTATCTGACTGAAAAACGGCGCAACAAAGAATTTATAAATCAATAACTCGTTAACCCGTTAACTCGTTAGTAAAATAATATATCTCATACTTATTAAAAATCCAAAGGTCGGAAAATTAAATAACTCAATTCAAACAATGATTAAAATGCTTATTAACATTAATAATTATTATAAATATTCTTATGCAAAATAAAATCAAGCAAAAGATACAAGATACAAGATACAAGATACAAGGCGATAAGGGTTTCACCCTCGTTGAGTTGCTGGTCGTCATCGGCATCATCGCGATTTTATTCGCGGTGGTTTTGGTCGCCATCAACCCGGCCAAGAGGTTTAGTGAGGCTTCAAATGCCCGCCGCCTGGCTGATGTAAATTCCGTTTTAGGAGGCATTACGACTGCGACAGTAGACAATAAAGGAACTCTACCAAGCGGGTTGACAATGGGATCGGCAACATCTACGGCATTTAACTCTCTTTCTGTGAGGCCGAGATTTATGGGAACACAGACGACTGTTCTGAGTAACCTTGGTTGCTATAATGTTTCCACTTGTAGTGCGACTGGATTCATTTGTAGCAGCAACTCGGATTGTCCAACCGTCTCCGCATCCAATGTTTGTACAAATAGCCGTTGTGCGATTAGTGGAAAATACTGTGCCGTAGCCGGTGATTGTGTCACCGCAGATAACAACTGTAGTGCTGGTACATGCAACCTCACAGGAAATGCGTGTGATTCTACCTCAGACTGCGCGACATATGGCGCTACTATTACGAACACCTGCTCAACGACTAATTTTAGTATTGGTTATAAAAAGCCATATAATCTTGGAGCATCATCTGAAGGAATTGTCCCGACATTTATTGGAGCAATTCCGAAAGATCCGGGTGGAACAGGATATATGGGTACTGGCCAAACCTTCTCCGACTCTAATACAGGATATGCGGTTTATAATGTTCCAAGCTCAACAACGGGAAGAACCAGCGGTGCTGTCAATATGACTGCTGCCAATGGAGCAACAACATTTACAACAGATGCATCTATAACAATTGCCACTGGAGAACTTGTTTTTCCGGCGACAACAACAACTCAGGCGCGATATGTATCAGTCGGTGGCACAGGTACTTCATTCACGGTGAGTGAAGCTTTTTCTGCCGCTGTCGCTTCACAGTTATTCTCAATAAACAATTCTGCATCAGCAACCGCGACAAATCGCATCAAAGTAGTTTCCTGCAATCCGAACGACTCTGACAGCGACGGATCGTATGTCAACAACAAAATTGAAGTTCTCCGCTAAAGATTCGCAAGATGCGCGCAGATACTTATCCGCCAGATAAACGCGAGATAAGCTAAAGCGCAAGATCAAAAAATCCCCAATGGTTCAATAAAATTCACCATAAAGCGATTTTCATCACCCCGACCGCGGTCGGGGTGGTTTTTTTGGCGGAATATGCTATAATTACAATAGTTATGAAATGACTTTTGTAATTTTTATTATGCGGCAAGATTTCAATAACGGTATTTTAATTCCAATTCTAAAGCGCAATGATGTTGAATTTGCGGGGATTTTTGGTTCATACGCGCGCGGGGAAGCGCGGGAAGAGAGTGATGTTGATGTGCTGATTAAATTTACCAAACCCAAAAGCCTTTTGAAGATCGTGCGGCTGGAGAGAGAGCTTTCCGAAGCAGCGCATAAAAAGGTTGATTTGGTGACCGAAAACGCGCTAAGTCCATATTTGAAAGAAGCGGTCCTGCGCGAAGTAAAAGTTTTTTATGGGAAAAGATAAATTGTATATTCGGCACATTCTTGACGCTATTCTTACCATAGGACAATACATGAGCGGCGTTGAATATGAAGATTTTCTCGGAAATAAATTAAAGCAGGATGGAATAATTCGCGAATTGGAAATTATCGGGGAAGCGTCAAAGCAATTATCCTTAGAATTCAAAGAAAAATATCCGGACATACCTTGGAAAGATATTGCCGGAATGAGAGACAAGCTGATACATGAATATTTCGGCGTTGACTTGAACGCTGTTTGGGAAACCGTGGAAGACGATTTGCCTATTTTAAAATCTGCATTGCAAAAAGAATCGGAGTAATGTTTCAGTAGCTTCCTGCAATCCGAATGATTCGGATGGCGATGGATCGTACGCCAATAACAAAATTGAAGTTCTCCGCTAATGATTCGCAAGATGCGCGCAGATTCTTATTCGCCAGATAAACGCCCGCCTGCCGGCGAGGCAGGCGAGATAAGCTAAAGCGCGAGATACCCTCCAAAATTTTCTTTGAAAATTTAAGAGGGCAAAAATCTCCAATGGTTCTATAAAATTCACCATAAAATGATTTTCATCACCCCGACCGCGGTCGGGGTGGTTTTTTGTTGATGCAAATTCGCTCTCGTTATATTTATCAGACATCAAGCGATCGCTTGAACTCTGATAATTTTAAAAATGATTTTTTATTAAACCAAATCACCGGAGTTTTTTTATCTTTTATTTTATTCCTTTACTTTAAGTGCGGCCGTCATCAAAGTAAAGGAATTTATGGTTTCTTTGTTTGCGCAGAATATATTAGATCAACATTTACTCTTTTATTCTACCTGCCCGCCAATGCCTTTTAGTATAAATTTACGCTATACAAACCCAGGAATTGCTATTGTTTGATTATCAGACAAACACACAAAAGGCTCTGGCAGGCGGGCGATCGCAAGATAAAAGAGTAAACGATGGTGTGTAGTTTTTCGCAGGTTGCATATTTATTTGCCCGCCGCCTGTTCGTCCGATTCGCAACGAGGTGAACTGGCGCAGGCGGGCGATCGCCAAAAAGCCGTATAGGCGATTAAGAGATATGACCGTTATCAAAAAAACTGTTTAAAACATTGATTAGTCTCAATCGTATATCCGGCGATCGCTGGACATACGATTGGTTTAATATGTTTTTTCGATATTGGTTTTAATGAGTTTTCTATAATTCCAGACTTTTGTTTTTTGTTGATTTTTATGATATAATAAACACATAAAAGTTATCCACAGCTACGTTTTAGGGTAATAAAATCCAAATGCCGAAAAATAATCTAAAACCGAAAAAT
>SCPX01000001.1 GCA_004298615.1 Patescibacteria group bacterium
CCTTCGGTGATCGTACCGGTCTTATCAACGCAAATCACGGTGGTGCTGCCCAAAGTCTCGGCAGCTAAAAGATTTCTCACCAAGCCGTGATAATGAAGAAGCCTCTGCATTCCAATAGCCAATACGGCAGTCACGGCTATGACGAGCCCCTCGGGAATGGCCGCTACGGCCAGCGCCACCGCGACTTGAAACATATCAAAAATTTCCCGCCCGGTAATCACGCCAAAGGCAAAAATCAAAAGAGCCAAAACCAGCACCAAAATACCCATACCCTTGGAAAAACGGGCCAAAACTTTTTGCAAAGGCGTGGATTCATCCATGTGGCCGGAGATTTGTTTGGCAATTTTTCCTATTTCAGTTTCAAGCCCGATGGCCGTGACCACAAATTCTCCGTTGCCGCGCGAAACAACGGCGCTTTTATAAGCCATATTGGTCCTGTCCGGCACTGTTTTCCCGAGTTCCACCGGCTCAATTGATTTAGCCACCGGCATTGATTCGCCCGTGAGCGAAGATTCGTTTATTTCCAAATCATCGGCCCGGATGATCCGGCCGTCCGCCGGAATGCGATCCCCGAGCCGCAAAGCCACTATATCGCCTACGGTCAATTCTTTCGCGTCAATTTCTTTGTAAACGCCGCCCCGCCGCACGCGGCAAGTTGATTTCAAAACAGACCGCAAAGCATAAAGCGCGTTTTCCGCTTTATATTCCTGAACAAATCCCACGATAATATTCAAAATCGCCGCCACCATGATCACCGCCGCTTCTATAAAATCTTTCAAAAAAAAGGAAATTACGGCCGCGCCCAGCAATATGTACATTAAAACATTATTGAATTGGGAAACAAAAATAACCAAAAGAGGTTTGCGCTCTTTTTCCGGAATGATATTCAATCCGTATTCCTTGTACCGCGTTTCAATGTCCTGATCAAACAGACCTTCATTGCGCGATTTTAAAACGCGCAAAACTTCGCCAAAAGGCATGGAGTGCCATTGTTGATTCATATTTCCTGTTGAGATTGATTTTTTTTCTTTTTCCAAATAAACCACCCTATGCCGGCCAATGCTGCCGCCACTACCGCCACAATAACCAGATCTTCCAATTTATTGAATTTTTCCGCGATCACGGTATAGGCGCCTTGCGCTTTCCAAGCGATGATTCCCAAAACAAAAGACCGGATAATGCTTCCGGCAAAAGTGACGAGCGCGTAAATTTTCCACGGTACGCGAATTACTCCGTAAAAAGCGGACAGAACAACGCTGGGGATAATCGGAATGGTGCGAAAAAAGAAAAGAGCCAATACATCCGCGTGTTTTTTTGATAGACGGCTTTCGGCTTTCTCAATATCGCTCCAGCGGATGCCGAACCATCTACCCCATCTTACTATCGCCGGCTTGCCGCCCCAAAAACCAATGCCGTATATCAAAGACGACCCGACTACCATTCCGGCCGACGCGGGGATCGCGATTTTCCAAAAAATCATCCATAAAGCTTCCAGCCATCCCAATTCGGCCGGAATCATCAAAAACGCAGCGCCCATAATTACCACGGCCGAAGGTATTGGCGCGATGACCTCCTCAATTATTACGCCCAAAAAAACTCCCAAAGCGCCCATGGAAACAATCAGGGAGTGAAGATAAGAAATGAGATCGGAAAACATACTATTTTCATTATACCAAAAAGTGAGCGATCCTCCTACTGCGTCCGCCGAAGCTTTACGCATAGGCAGACAGAATCGCCCACTCTTTGCCCGCCTAAGCCCTGCCTGACGGCAGTCAGGTTTACGCTTAGGCGGGCTGTACTTTGTATAGATGATTAAATCGACTTTATATTATTATCTCCGCTTGTCATTGATCCGGCTGGCGGCAGATCTTCCGGTTCGCGCGATTGATAATAAACCGCGCTGATGATTACCCCGCCAAGAATCAGCGCCCAGGGCCAGCGCAAGAATATTCCGGGACAGCGATATAGGAAATATATGCCAAGTAATACTCCAGTCAAAAGCAATGGAATCGCCCACCAATTGCGCACCATGCCGTGCTCTTTATCCAATCGCCGCAAATTCATATAGTAAATAATCAAGAATACGGCGTAAAATGCGGCCAGCAAATACCATACCCACCAAGGCAGAGTCGTGCACGACTGTTCTTCTTCTCCGGCCACTGAGCCCTCTTCACCTTCTTCGGCCGGTTTTGTTTCTTCGGACGAGACAACCGGCTCATCTTCTATCAAATCGCTTTCGGCCGGTTCACCGGCTTGATCAGATACCGGCTCTTCTCCGCCTGTTCCGGTTGTCGCCACCGCGGCGGTTTTCTTTTTCACAGGAGCGGCCGCTTTCACTTCTTTCACAATAATTCCGACCGAAGCGCTTAATTCGCCGGATTCGGCGGTGACCCGGCCGATTCCGCCGTGCGTTGCCAAAAATTTGCCGTTTTTGTCAATATTACCTATCGCGACTTTTTCACCGGTTGTACTCCACTCCGGATCCAAAATGGTTACTTCGTTATTATCGGCGTCAAACCCTTTTACCGTAAAAATCTGCGATTTATTTTCCTGAATTTTAAACGGCTTGGCGTAAGGCGAGATCTCCAAGCGGTTAAGCTCTCCGGCCACCACTTTGACTTTCATTTTATCAGCCAAGGCTTGATAAGCGGCTTGAATTTCCCACTCGCCGGCTTGGCAAGGCAGATAAACTGCTTGACTGATAGTACCGCAAGGATCATTGGCGGTAAACACCGTATCAGCCGTCGCGTCCCACGAATTGCCCAAAGAATCGGTCGCGGTAGCGAAAAGCGCCAATTGCCCATCAGCCGCAATCGTTAACCCGTCCGGCCCGACATCAAACAGCACGGCCGCTCCATGGGACAAAATCATGGCTTTGGTCGTATCGGTGACAGTCGCGCCTTTATCATCGGTGACGCGCAAAACAGGATTATATGAACCGGCCTTTGTATAAATATGCGAAACATTGCCGTTCGTGACAGTAGGGCTGGCCAAAATCGCCAAGTCAAAAATTCCATCCCCCTCGAAATCCCATTCATATTTCACGATTGATCCGTCCGTGTCAGTCCCTGTTCCCACCAGGCTCACTTCGGCTTTGCCATCTTTCAAAACAGCTTCATACGGGCCGTGCGCGTTGGCCACGGGCTTGGCATTGACTGGCTGAACAACCGGAAGCGCGGTTATGGATAATCCGCTGTCTGAAAAACTTCCGGAAAACCCGCTCCCGCTATGCGTCACAGTCGCGGTATTTTTAATCGTACCGATTGCCGCGTCCGGTTTGACGGTCACATCCACGAAAATATCAAAGAATGAATTGGCCGGCAGATCGCCCGTCACTTCGACCGGATTGGCCGTTGAAGTGATATTGCAGGTCGCGCCGCCGCTTACCGAACATCCGACTCCGTCAATCTTCAAACCATTCGGAACAGTATCCGAAACCGCGACTCCGTTAGCCGCTCCGGTACCGGTATTAGCCACATGAATTTTGTATTTAAACGAATCGCCCGGCGCCACATTCGTATCATTTGAAGTTTTTTCAACGGAAATGGCCGGCGCCGATGTTACCGTCACATTGAAAGACCCTGTCGCTATATTTCCCGCTGTATCGGCCGCTGAACATGAAACAGCGGTAATTCCAATCGGAAAAGTACTGCCGGAAACTATGGGTCCGCAAACCGGTGTTATCGGGCCGTCTACCGCGTCAATCGCAGTCGCCGCATAAGCGACGGGTACACCGGCAGCGCTTGTTGCCGCAACAATCATATCGGACGGCACAGTGAGCACCGGAGCGACATCGTCAATTATGGTCGGTACGGCGCATGAGCCTTCTGGAAAAACAGGATCGGTATTATCGTAAGAATTATCCTTATTCCTGTCCGAACCGGCCGCGACATCTGAATAATCACCGCTTTCGCCGATCTTTTCTTTTTCCACATCATAAATCGCCACGCAAACTTTTTCCGGAGCCGTAGCTAAGGTATGAACATCATCAAAGATTCCGGCAGTGGCGCAATCTCCTGGCAAAATATGAACCAATTCATCCAAAGAAGCTGTCTCCGGTGTCTCTGAATTGATAAACACGGCATAACCGACGACATTGTCAATACAACCCGGCCAACCATCGGATCTGATATGCGATCCGGACACATTCAGCAAATTTGTGTTCGGATTATAGGTGGCGCTAACGGTCGCCGGCGCGCCGCTGGCCGCCATTGCTACCTGAACCGGTAAAATGGACCAGAGCGAGCTGATATTGAAAACTACAGCTAATGAAATAATAAAACGGACGAATTTTGAAAACCTATTCCTCCTCAAGGCTTTCCCTCTGAATATTGACATAAATATGGATTAATAATATTTTTATAAATAAAAAGACCGACAGCAAGCTACAACTGCATAAAATATCATCAATTATTTTAAAGAAACCAGATATACCATAACGAACCTTTTTGAAAATTCGCTGAAATTAGCGAAAAGGCTTTGTTATTACGATATATTTGCAATACCTCGCTTTAATCCCGCATCTGTGCGGCGAGTCTTGCGTGCATGGTTTTTTTGATGATTTCAATCCACTTACCGGCAATGCTTTCGGCAGATTGATTTGTAACTTTTTGTCGATCTTTTCCTCAACTTCGCTCGAAATGGCGAGCAATGTCGAGTCATTTTAATTTTCGCCTCCTAAATGATGAAAGAACAAATCGTAAACAAAAATAGTTTACAATAAACAAAAAAAGAGGATACCCCTCCTCCCCAAAAATTTAATAAAATTACCCAAAAGAACGGAAGATTTTAAATCAATAAAATCATTTGATAATCTAAGTATATACCTAATAATATAGTCGTCAAGTCCTAAATTTTGGCTAACATTAAACGAAAAAATGACTGCATTTTAGTCATTTTTTGTTGCTATACTTTTTTTAAGTTATCCACAGGGCAAATTCGCATTATTTCCTCGTCGCTTTTATAAACCAAGTGGCAAAGCCGAATTTAGCCAAAATCAAGATGAGCAATAATACATACAAACTGATGAACAATCCGGACCCAAGACCGATAATTGTCCCGATCATATGCACGCCGGCGGTAAGGAAAAATACGGACAAATATCCGGCCGTGGTTACTAAAAGCTGTTTGAAGACATATCGGACTTCTTCCTGTCTTTTAGATGGCAATTCTTCCAAAAGAAGGCTGTACGGGATATTTGAATATTGGGGATAGCGGTATAAATAAGCCAAAAGCGCCATTATGAAAAGCGAAATAAACGGTAAAATAAAAACCTCGGCGGCCGATTGGGGCAATCCTCTGGAAGCAAGATAAATATTCCATTTAAGCGCCATCACAAAGTGTAACAGCAAGATAATGCCGTTAACGATCCAAAAAGCCTTGGAAATTTCCTCAAAATACGGCTCTTTATACCGCTCCTTGCTTTTTCTCTGGCAATAAAAATGAAAAAGACAAAATTTATGCGATTTATTGTCAAATAATTTATTAAAAAACATACCTCCTGCTTTTTAAGCATTAATTACCTTTATTATAATTTTACAACATCACTATTTATTAAGCAATAGCGCTCAAAGATTTAAAGCTATCGGCTTTTTATTAGCTAAAAAGATTGTGAAAAAATCGAAGGATGCGAAACCAAAAAGTCGGCATATTTTTTATAAGAATAACAATATTGCCATTATTCCATTTTTCCGTTTTAATGGTTTGATCGATATATTCATCGGCGCTGATATTGATTGATCCGTTTTGGCCGGATATTTTCGGAATTTGGAAAAATCCTGCTTCGTCCGTTTGGGCTTTTTTAGAATGGAACATTACGGTGGCGCCGGCGATCGGTTTGTCCAATTCATTTCTTATCGTGCCGGATAATATCTCTGGTTTGAAATATCGCTCAATTACTTTGACTGCCGGTTTGGCTTCATTTTTTTCAGTCCACAGCTCGGTGGTCCCGCCCACATTAACCCAATAATTAAGACCAATAAGCTCGGGAAGTTCTATGCTTTTTTCCAGCAGACTCTCCAGCCATTTGGCCTGATCCGCATCCGACATTTTTCCGTGAATGTCCGGAATGGGAGCGCCGAATTCTGCTAAAACCACCTTGCCGCCGCTTTGCTGGTGCAAATCTTTGATGTCCTGAATCAATTTTTCCGGATATTTCACATAATGATCTATGGCGACGATTCCTCCGAGCGCGGTCGTAGTCTCTTTGTCCATTATGAGCCTCGCCATATCGCCGTTCATCGGATGATAATTTGAAGAGACAGATCGGCCGATTTCCACAAACGCTTTTTTCGTAGCCGCGTACTCGCTGATTAAAAAAGATTTAAAGCCCTCCGCATCGCCGGTGCGGCGCGGATCGCCCGGCCCGCCATTTTCACATTCCGGACAGGCGGAAAATATGTCGCCGTCCTCAAAAAAGTCTTTATTGGCGATTATAAATTCTTTGGTTTTTTTAATGTGTTCTTCGCGGCTGATTGATTTGTAATCAAACCATTTTTCCCAACCGGACCAATTCCCCCTGAACCAAATTTTCAGATTATTATTTCTCGCGGCCGAGACCCAGCGCTTCAAAATTGGCAAAAATTCTTCATCATAAGGCGTACTGATGGCGACATGGGTGGCGCCGGTCTCGGCAATGGCTTTTACCTGTCTGTCAATTACAGCATCAAAAGACGGATCTTTTAATTTTTCCCGGCTCAAATCCCGCGAATACTTCATCGTATCTATTGACTGAACTTCCCAAAAACGGGGATTTTTAATTATTGTTTGCGAAGCCAGTGCCGGCGGAATTGAATCGACAATAATCAAAATCGCGGTGATAGCGGCAAAGGCCGCGATCATCCGGCAATATGGTTTGGTTATTCGGAAATTTCTGCAAATAGCCATATTATCTATCTTAACATACAAAAATTACTCCCACAAACCGATTAAATTTCAAGAACAAATCCTATTTATAATAAATCTGATCAGTGATGAGATATGGGAGATATTGATCCTTTAGTTGGTATATATCCGCGAATGGATAAGAAGCAACCAGATCGTATCGTTTGATTCCCGGGGTGTCTTTTGTCAGCCGGTAAACTGAATCGTCTTCCGAATAAGTGCGCATAATAATCCAGCGCGCCAATTTGTCAGGATTTATAGTCGCGCTTTCCCAATACGCGCCCGTGCCTTCGTGGATGAATTTTTTCATCGGGAGGCTGGAAGAAAAAATAATGGCATCATGAGAGGCGGCGGAGATTAAAATAAATCCTTTTTCATATTTTGCGTTTTTGGCCAGCCAACCCGAGACTTCGCTCACATTTTTTTGGCTGGAGCCGACGCGCGCGTCGTCAATCGTCACCGCGTCATGGCTTGAGAAAGAGAAAAAAATCGTGAAAGCCAAAAGTCCGACAATCACCAATCGCATCAGACGCGCTCTCTGAACAAGATAACCGATAAAAATCGCCAAAGACGGCATAAGCATAACGCCGTAGCGGGCGTTAAACCAAGTGTCGCCGGACAATCCTTGAATAAACAATACGGAATGTCCGAGATAGAGCGCCAAGACATTGAATAAAAACGGAGTAATAAGAATTATAGACGCCCAGCGCATGGCCGGCTTCACTTTTTTATCCAGCCACAGCATTATCATCCCGATAGTACCCAGCAATAATGTAAAAGCGCCGGAATTATACGCTAAAGCGTAAAAATAAATTTTTAATGAGATCAGCCAATCGCCTTTGGTGGCCAAGACTCCGGCTTGTTCCAATTGAATCTGCTGGGAGCGCGCCGAATACGGCCCGAATGCAAAGTAAAGTGCGTCCTTAAAAATGAGCTGATTCCACAACAGCCATAAAAATACGCCAAATCCGGCCAAGGTGCAGAAAAGAATGACAATACCCTCGGTAGTTTTGAATCCTTTCTTTTTCCAGACATACAGCGTGATAATCGCGCTGGAAAAAGCGAGCAAAAACCACCCGTCATACCGCACCAAAGTGGAAAGCATAATCCAGAAAGCGGCTTTTATCAGAAAAAGTACATTGTCCTCTTTGTGCCATCTTAATAGATAATAAACCCCGGCCGTCATCGTGGCCAAAAGCAAAAGCTCGGTCATAGCCGTGGACTGCAAATACAAAACATTGATATTGGCGGCAAATACTGCAACGCCCAAAAATCTTCCGAATATTCCTACTTCCAGATGTTTTAAAAATAAATAAATAAGCGCTCCGGTGGCCACAAAACTGACCATTGAAACGATCGCTCCAGCCAGCCCCGAATGCCACATAAAATCATTCCAAATGGTCAGAACCATCAGAAGATGTGGCAGGGGCAGCCAGACGCTTCCCAATTGAGCGAGACCGGGTTTCAGGCCTTCCACCACGCGGCGGCCGATATCCAAATGCGAACGAGCGTCGTTGTATGCCAGTCCTAAGCCGTTTTGAAAATAAAAGATGAACGAGACAATGGAAACAACGGAAAGAACGGCAATAACAATCATCAAGCCGTGCGTTTCAAGCCAGGTTTGGTATTTCTTAAGCGATGATCGGGGAATGGAAAATTGCATCATAGTAGCGGGATTATAAGGATGAGTCTTTGTGTTTCACAAGCGCATACCAAACAATCAGGCCAAGCAAGCAGGCAAAAATTATGACAGTCAATGTCCAATGATATTGCCGCGCGTTCATAATATTTTTTCCATATTGCTGAAAAACAAAAGACTTTGAATCATTCCCGTCCAAATACTGCAGATTGCGGGCAAAAGTATATTTTTCTTCACGGCCGGAAAGTTTTTCCAATGCCAACACCTCCACTTGCGGCGGATTGCGGCTGGAGGTAATGGCGCCCATGGTATTTACCCAAACGGAATAAGCAAGAAGCGGCAAAAAGATTATGATGAAAAGGTAATTATTTTTCCAACGCGCGATGACAAAACTTAGGCCAATCGCCAGAATCGCGTAAAACGGAATCATATAACGCGAACCAAAAGCCCAGCCTCCCCACGGATCGCCCCACATTGAATACAGCAAAAATACGGCTCCGCCGACGGCAATCAGAATATTGCCGGCCGTTTTATTGGCCGACAGTAAAAACAAAAATCCCCAGAGGCCCAAAAGTATGACAGGCGCATAAAAAATTATGCCGCGATCCGGACTGAAAAGATGGATATAAAAACCGTTGAGAAGATCGCGTGTTTCAAAAAAACCAATAGCGCTTTTTCCTTTTTGGACCGGATCAAAGGCTTTGGAAGGATTATCTGCTAATGGAGGGGTCATAGGCGATCCGGACGCATCTATTTCCTTCACTGACGCGAGAGTTCCAGAAAGCTTCAGGGGATTGCCGTGCGACGCTTGATTAAACCACAGGAAAAGAACAATCGGCACGAGCGCTCCGATAAGCGCGACAAGCGCTTTTTTTCTAAAACGGATATTTATTTTCGCCGGCTCTTTATTGATGATAAACATTTTGGCTGCGGCGTACAGGCCGATTGGTGCCATAAAAATTACATTTGGATTATCAATGGCGGCTGATAATGCTATTAAAAGCCAAATAGACGCCAGCGACCAGAAATTATTCCAGCGGATCAGAAGATATATGCTTAAAAGAATTATAAATACTGAAATATGGTGTTGGTAAAGCGTGACCGCGTAAGTAAAGGCCGGAGTGGCAAAAAGAAAAATAAGCGCGCCGATAGCCGCCGCTATTTTATCAGCGCCCAGCCGAATGGCGATGGCGCGAATCAGTAATACATTGAATATGGCAAACAGCGCGATCACGGCAAATGTCCCGACCTGCGATGCTCCGAAAAATTTTCCAATTATGTATCCGGGCATCACGACGAAAGAAACCGCGGGCGCGAACAGCGAAACATAATGTCCGTCCGGGGTAATTCCCAAATCCGGCGTGGCAAATCTGGCAATCGGCAAAGAAAATTGCAGCGAACCGTCTTCAATCAATGAATAAAGGAGGGCAAATCTGCCCCGTTCCGGCGATAATTCCAAAGGGCCGCTGTCTTTCCAGGACGGCGCATTCAGATCGTCAGCCGTCGGATTTCCGGGCAAGCCGCGCAATCCGAACGCCAAAACAACAGTGCAAAATAATATGATTAACGCAGTTCCTAGACTTGAATGTATTATTTTAAGGTTAAATATTTTCATATAAATCAGTCTAAGCGTTTTGTCGTATACGCCATTTGCCATTTAGCCGTAAGCCGTTTTTCCATAAAAAAAGCGCGAAACCGGCAATACGCATTGACCAAAAAAATGTATCCGCATAAAACCGGATGGCGTACGATTTGTTTTAATGCGTTTTTTAAAAAAATATTGAAAGGGATATGGTATTCTCGCTTTACAAGTTCCGCTGAAAAATATTTATTCATACGCGCCGGCGCCGCCTCAAAGCGCGTGTTTTGTTTGATCTGTTCGCGAAATGTTTGAGGAGAACGGAATAGGACAACAGCGGCTTTAACATATCGGTATGCGAATCCCTTGTCAAGGCAGGAAAAATAAGTAAACGCATCATTGGCGATCATATCAATTGGCACATTGACTTGCTTTATGAGCTCGCGGCGAAATGCCAAAAGTCGGCCATCAGCCGAAAAAACATTATCGCCGCCGCGAATAAGCGAACGAAACGGCTCATAGGCGGCAAATGTGCAATTGACCGCTTTTTCCGTAAATGTTATTGCCGGTACGGGCTTTGGATGGCCGCCGCACATACCGATTCTTTGATCTGAAATCAACGGCGCAATCAAATCATGAATAACCATCGTATGCGCTAAAACCACATCCGCGTCCGATTGGACGAGAATATCGCTTTGCAGATCTTTGTAAATTTCATTGAGCCGCGAAGATTTTCCAATTCGCTCATGATATTCTCTGACTTCAATTTTATCAGAATTGAAATTTCTTGCCAGCTCCGCGGTCTGATCTGTTGAACCGTCGGAAATTATTAAAATTTTTTCCAGCACAAATCCCTCTTCTTTTTGCGAGAGCACGGACCGCAAAAAGGCGGCAATATTATGCGCTTCATTCAACGCGCTGATTGCTACGGTGACAGAAAAATTTTTCATACTAAAACTTTTTTTGATGATTTAGAAATTTCGTATTTTGAAGCATGAGACGGCCGCCAACCGCTCATTCGCACAAAGACCATAATGAATAGATATGCCGTTGTGAGGAGCGGATGCTTGGCTAATGATTTTCCAAGTTCGCGTAAAAAAAGCCATAAAGGGATATGATAATACGCGCGAATTAACGAAGAATTGAAACTCTGCGTTAATCTCTCTTTTCCGTCAATGAAGCGGCAGCTTTGCCGTAAATGGTCAGACAGATTTTGAGGACAGCGAAATAACACCTGTGCACTATGGACAAAACGAAACGCAAATCCTTTTCGCAGGCACATAATATACGAGTACGCGTCCTCGGGAAATTCGTCCGGCCATTTCATTTGCATATAAAAAGCGCGGGAAAAAGCCCGGGCCTGACCGTGACAGAGATAAATATTATCTTGGTCGCGCAACGCTTTATATGTTCTATTCTTAAAAGCATAGCTATTTGCGATTATCTTTTCAAACGCACCCAATGGCTTAGCGGCTATCATGTCAGCGCTTACAAGTCCTACGCGAGCGTCATTGATTATAGGATCAATAATTTCTTGTATGAACATATCGTTCGCCGGCAAAACATCCGCATTTAAGATAACAAGAATATCGCCATTTGCTTCTGCAAGAATTTTATTTTGCGCGCGGTTGAGGCCCTCGCGACGCTCCCAGACGATGAGTTGGATGTGCTCATTAAAAAGCGAGCGCACGCGCTCCGCGGTACGGTCGGCGCTTCCATCCGAAATCACAATAATCTCGGCGATTTGCCCGTGCGTTGTTTTCTGCGTCTTCAACGCTTCAATAAGCGGCGCAATATTTTCTTCCTCATTATAAGCAGGAATCCCGATAGTAATTGTGAGGGGAGGGTGTTGCATAGCTGATAGACTATATTTCTTTGGTGGACTTGTCCGTATCCCAGAAACGCGTGGCTTTCTTGAATGTCTGATCACCATGGAAACGGGTGTAAATGAGAACCGCGAAATAGAGTAATGCATAAAAAGGACTGTTAACAAGCCCCCACAAAGCCGCATCAATTTTTAATCTGGTTGGAATAGCATATTCTTGATACGCATCAATCCGACGGTATTTATAAAGCTCTTCAGCGACGTTCTGATATTTTTTGCTCTGTTTGAGGTGATCTGCCAGACTTTTAGGACTGCGAAAATAATAAGGAGCTTGTTCGTTTCGAAAAAACTTTCCACCGTATTTCTTATTGATGAAGTAAAAATGAGCATCGCAGCTGATGACATCCTCTTGAATTTCCTCAAAGATATGCCTAGTCATTCCTTTGCGAAAAGAAATGCAACGACCAGCAGCATTCATAAAATTATCACCATTATTCCAACGCTGTTCAATGGTTTTCACCATATAAAAACCGGCATGGACGATGCGTTCAAAAAATGTGGTTGGTGGGAGTGGTACCGGTCTCGCTGTCACCATAGTAATTGTACTGTCGCTCTCAAACGCGCTTACGATTTCAGCGATTGTCTTTTTCCCAAACAAAAGATCATCTTGAGTAAGAATTACGATATCCTGATCGAAAGAGAGACTCAATATCTGTCGTATACGGGCCACCTGACCCCCTCTTTCCAGATTTTCAATCACCTCAACTCGCGGATCGACTTCCAATGCCGACTTGATTTCGGAGTCGAGACGCTTACCATCGACAGAAACAAGTAAGTGAAAATTTTCTACCCCTTCAGAGGCGAGAAGGCTTTGTGCTGCTTTTACAAGACTTGGACCGCCGATGTAAGTTGGGATACCGATAGTAATTTTAAGTTGATTGTTCTCCATAATGATGGTTTAAAATTTATTAATCATTAATTATTAATTTATTTCTTTGTTGATTGCACAGTATCCCACATGCTCCCAGAAATATATTGCTTCCTTGTTTTGATATGAAGACGCATGAAAAATTCCAACATCAGTGCAAGCGGTAAAAGAATGGGGCGATGTAAGAACATCGAAAGGATGGCTGGTAACTTTTCTGATAGAGGGACACTCTTATAATAAGGTTTCACCCACGACCCAAAAATTTCTATCATATGTCCATTGATAACATAAAAACGGCTTCTTTGAATAATAAAATCGCACGGATTCGATGGCTCACGATAATTCACCACGGCTTTCGTCGCATAACGAAAGCTAAAACCAAGTTCTTTAGATCTGAAATACGCATAGTGATCATCGCCATTGATACCTTTTGGAATAGTTAGCTTTTCAGCAAAATCTTTACTAAAGGCAAGAGCGCAGCCATGAGAGTTATGCACCGTATCGCCATGATCAATATTCAATCGGATGGAACGCCATAGATCGACAGCAGTAATGACGATGGATTCAAAAAGCGTCTCTGGCGGATATGGCATATCAGCTCCTGCTACCAGACCGATTGACGGATCGCCAAAAGCTTCTGTAATAAAACGTAGCGTGTCGGAAGATCTTAATATCGTATCAGCATCAAGTATGACGAGGATATCGCTCCTGTTCATCCTGAAAAAATTATTAGAGCGCCCTGACTTTCCAATCCGATCACCATCATTCACCAGTTGTACTGCCGGATATTTCTCCATAAAATAGTGAGCTATGCCATCCGTATTGTCCGTACATCCGTCGCAAGCCACAATAACTTTCTCCAATATATACCCCTCCTGTTTCTGAGCAAAAATAGACTCTAACAGCTTGCCTATGTTTTTCTCCTCATTATGAGCAGGGATACCGACAGTAATAGTCTTTTTCATACTCTTATTCATATCTCTTATTTAAACTTTAAAAAAATATTCCATAATCTAAGCGGGTCCGTCCATTTCCTAAGAAAAAAAGTGGTAGGACTATAAACAGCAGGAAATTCACTTATCATATGTGTCTTATCAATTATTGTTCGAGGGATAATCCATTGGTTTGCGCCATGGATAGCGCACCCTTCGCGAATTGAGAAGCCCGCTTTGAAGCCAGCCTCTTGGACAAACCGGATGGATCGGTCTTCAAAGCGGCCTCCAGGATAAGCAAAATATTCCACCTCTTCTCCTAGCATCTCTTCCAACTTCTGCTTAGCATTGACAATTTCTTGGCGAAGCGCCGTTTCTGTCGCTTCAAAGAAATTTGGGTGAGTTGCACTATGGCAACCAATTGTCCAACCCTCTTTCCGTAAATACTTTATTTCTTCCCAAGAAAGAAGACGAGACTTGCTTCCCAAAGCTTTCTTTTCCGCTCTCTCTGGATCACTCAAAACAAAGAGGGCAATAGGGATACCAAGGCGCTTTGTGATGGGAAGAATGCTTATCGCATCGTGGTAACCATCGTCAATAGTAATCGCGACAGAGGGACTGGGAAGGTACGCTCCTTCTCGGCTAGCTATGATTTCGTCTAGGCTTACGAAAGTCCCGTGCTCTGAAATTTTTTCCATTTGTCCCTCGAAAGTCTCAAGACCAACAGCAAATCTATTATGATCATTGGAAATGCTATGATAGCAAAGAATGCTCGTAATGCTTGCATCAATGTTGGAGATCTTCCCAAGCTGATATAGCCAGCGGATGATGATGCGCCGTAAAAGAAAAAAGGTGTTCATACTTATATTTTCTTTGTAGAATGAGGTATTTCCCAAAGCGCAGACGAATGTGTATCTTCGTCTGATTCTATAGTAATAAAGTGAAAAGCGAAATGTAGTATAAGAGAGAGAGATCCGAAGAATGGTGAAAGAAAGACAATTTTAAGAACAGCTTGAATCTTGTTCCAGCGAGGGAGAAAAAACTCCTTTTCCGCATTAAAAGCATATTTTTCCCCTATTAGATCTTCACGCCGATTTAATCTTCTGATATGAATTAGAAAATCTCTAAAGTTGGTTGGCGCGCGATAATAAAGAAGGGCATCGTGAGCAAAGCAATATTTTTTTCCAAGTCGAAGTGTCTCAAAAAAAATAATGTGCTGATCATTCACTGTGCCATATGGAATATTGATTTGTTTCGAAAAGTTTTTACGAAAAGCAAAACAGGCACCCGTACTGTTATATATATTGCCCCCGCCCTGATAGCTTTTCCGTGCCTCATACCACCACATCTCCCCTGCGACAAAAATTTTCTCGGCAAATGTCCTTCCTGGGAGTGGTTGGGAATTTGCTCCAATTATTACTACTTCAGGGTTTCTAAATTTCCAGAGAAGTTTTTCAAAAAATTTTTGATCATCAATTAGAAGGTCGGCATCTAGGGTAATTAGGATATCGCTTGTATTTAGAAGATAGAGCTGACTCAAACGGAAGAACTTACCATGCCGCCGGGGATCAGCAAAGACGGTGACAAGAGGATTTTTTTCGCCAATAGTTTTCGCAATTTCCACGGTCTTATCTGTAGAACCGTCAGATAGAATCACGATGCGTTCAAGAATAAAATTTCCATGCGTTTGAGAAAGGACTGCTCGGAGTGTCCGTGCAATATTTGCTTCCTCGTTGTATGCGGGAATCCCGACAGTGACGGTAAATTTATTTTTAGAGTTATTCATATATTTTCTATTTCACTTCGGCAAGGGTTTGCTGCCAAATCTCAAGCGCCCTTGTCTTGGGCAGCTCCACATCGGCAAAAGAGATTATTTGTCCTTCCGGGACAGGTTTGATCAATGTTGCTTCCTGGAGCAATCCGATCGGGACGCCTTGAGGAGCATTTCTTATCTTTACCGCCTCGCCCCTGACATCAAAACTTCCCAATCCTCTTTTTATAAACTCTCCCTTCTCAACGTTGCGCTTTGCGACCGCGACGACTTGAATGTTCGGTTGCTGGCCATTATTGAATTTGTAACCGTTGTGCCCGTTTAAAACATTCATAATGGTTTTAGGTATTTCCAAATGGCAAAGATGATACGGACGAAGTATGACATAGTAAGGACCTTGCCCAAGCTTTAAATATTCAAGATACGGCTTTTGTTCCGCCGCATGCTTTGCGACAATAAAAACGCCGGCCGGCGCAATTGGTGAAAGAACATAATCGCTGATCGGCTGATTGATTGCGTCCGCAATTTCGGCCAAGCGATACGCTCCGTCTTCCAGCGCTTTGCACGGAATGCCGGAAAGGTTTCTGCAGGCAATGGTCGCTCCCAAACCATTGGCCACCAGAGCCTGTTCGATCTGAACCTTTGTTCCGTCAGTGAAGGCCGTCACTTGATTCAGCGAGATTCCTTGCCGTTTTGACCAATACTCCATTTCGTCTTTTAATGGATTTAGATTCAAAAATCGCTTAATATTGCCATAGACCATCGGCTCAAATCCCATACCGCGGATTTCAGCGTCTAAAGCTGCCAATGAACCTGGCTGATCGCCTTCAGCTTCAATGAGCGTGCCTTTGCGAGCCAAATATGTGCCGGTGATAATTTGAAGTTCGGAATTCATTGTCACGACCGGCAATCCCGCGACCAAAACTTTTTCAATCGCTTTTGTTCCATGAATCACATCGCCGCTGCATTCAACAACCAAATCGCTGTTTTTAATCATCTCGTCAACATCGCTTATAATTTGCTCTTGTTTTATGGAAATATTGCTTATTGTTTTTGGATCCCGTCTTGTCAGGACGCGGCTGAGCGCCAAATGCGGATGATCCGCCAACGCAAAGATCAGTCCTCGAGCGATAAATCCCGTACCGATAACGCCGATGCGATATTTTGCCTTTTTCATAAAGTTTTAATATTACTAAAAAATAATAGAATAAAAAGCTTCACTGGCTTGCTGCCAATTAAAATTTTTCGCCCACCGCACTGATTCCCGCGACATTTGTTCTCTTTTCCCTTGATCGCGCAAGAGTTCAATTATTTTAATGGAAAGCTCCTCCGTCTTTCCGTAAGGCACGAGGTAGCCGGCATCCGGATTATTGACCGAATCGCGCAGTCCCGGAACATCGGAAGCGATGACCGGCGTGCCGCAAGCATTGGCTTCCAGAGTGGTGATGCCCCAGCCTTCCATCAGCGACGGATTGACAAACACCCAGGCTTTTTGCAAAAGACTTATCTTGTCCTCTTCCGATACTTTGCCTAAAAATTCGATTTGGCTGCCGAGCGTCAAATCGCGCGTCAGACTTTTCAAATAATTTTCTTCTTCTCCGGACCCGGCGATAATGAGGCGGGCGCTGGGCATCGCCGCCGCCACCGAAGCAAATGCCCGAATCAGCACATCAATTGATTTGTAAGATTTGAGCCGTCCCAAATAAAGCACGGTCGGAATTTTGCTTTTGTCGCCAGGAATAAGGCGCGTCAGATCAATACCCGGGTAAACGATTGTTATTCCGGCGCGTCCCAAGCCTAATTCCTCCATCGCTTGCTTGCTTGACTCCGAAACGGTGATAAATTGAGTTTTTCTATACACTAACGGCATTATATATTTTTCCATAACGCTGGCGACAAACGCCAAATGCTTGGGCAAAGAATGCCAAAAAACTTTTTGATGAACATGGTGCATCAGCGCGTAAATCGGTTCTTTAGCGTAAAGCGGTGCAAAAAAAGGAACGCCGTTTTGAGAATCAATGATAATATCATATTTTCCGCGAAATTGCAGCCAATAGTAAAGGAATGCCCAAAGATAAACAAAGTAAAATCCGCCGCGCCGGATAATGCGTACTCCGTCAATTAAATCTTCTCGCGGACTTTTTCCGTCGTTTCCGGAAAAAATCGTAACAGTATTCCCTTGTTCAACCCACCGCTTGGCTATTTCCTGAATATACACCTCGGCGCCGCCGGCAAGTTTATGCCGCGTATCGCGCCAATTAAAAATAAGGATTTTTCTGTGAGCGTTTTGATTGAAAAATTGGCCGGGAATCCGCAAAAACGCGTCCCTAAAATCAATAAACAGACGACCAATGAAGGGCAGCTCGGCGCCGCTGAAATGCAGAAATATCATCATTCCAAAAAGCGCGGCGCTTACGGCAAACAGCACATTGACGATACCCGGTATTGTGTCGTGGTTTACGGAAATACCAATCGCCATGAGTACGGAAAAGGCAAATGAAAAAGCGGGGAAAATATATTGTTTTTTTGCCAAATGATATACGGCGATAGAGTTGGCGAGCGTGAACATAACAATAGCGGCGGCATACTGATTAAGACGAGGCAAGATGGACATTGTTTTATCTCCAAACAACAAAGGAACGAAAATCCGACCGAAAGGCCCGATCATTACAAAACCAATAATTGTTAAAATCAACACGCTTCCAAAAATAATCAAAAAGCTTTTCCTCGTATCGCGCTTTAGGCCCAAATCGCGGCTGATAAATGAAATCATAAAGGCGTTGGGCAAACTGCCGAGGAAATAAATAATTTTTCCGGCCAGAGCCAATAGCACATATTGTCCGGCTTCCACCGGTAAAAGGAAATGTTTAACTAAAATAATATCCACCGTCAAAAAAACAGTTGCGGAAACGCTTGTCATCAGCGCTGCGACATAAAAACGAATCGGGAAAGGCTGCGTTTCGCCGCTAATCACCGCTTCCTTTTTTCTGGAAACGAAATATAAAGAAACTCCGGAGGCAAACATGACGGATAAAGGAATGGATAAATACGCAAATTCGCTTAATCCCAAGACGGTAAAAATAACGGCCAAAGAAAATTTGATTACGGACTCAACGAGAATCAAAACAGCGGTTTGCGAAAAGAGCAGATGGCCGCTTAAAAATCCGCCATTGACGGCCGCAACAACGCCGAAAATAATCATTGGAGAAAAATTTATAAAAACCATTTGGTCTTGAATGTGAAAAAAGCCGGAAAGGTATTGGCTGACCGCGATAATCAGCGCCGAAAAAATAATCGCAACGACGATGGATTTTTTCAAAACCGAATTCAAAAAAACGGTACCGGCTTCTTTATTTCCGGCCGCCGCAAGATAAGCCGTGCGGTGATTCACGGTAGAAGAAACCGCTCCGATAAAAATTGAAGCAACCATCCATAATGTATTCACTAGGACGATAAGTCCCAACTCCTCAAATTCCAATACTCTTCCCAAAAAAGCATTGAAAAGAAAATTCAAAAAATTAGCTACCATCATTGCTAAAACAAGA
>SCPX01000030.1 GCA_004298615.1 Patescibacteria group bacterium
CGGTAATTTACTTTTTTTCAATAACGGAGCTAATATCATATCTAAGTCAAATATCATCCTATTTCAAGATACTTCCGGCTCTCGTATGGCCGGTATTTATAAAATTAACCCGGGGGTACCGGAGGGGCCATCGAGCGCGGGTGCAAACTTTCTGATAGTAAACGGAACTATTAACGCTAGAGAGCTCCATGCTTCAACTAATCCGTCGGGATTTGGCAAAATCTGTCTAAATGGCAGTACCGGCACCAGTTGCATCTCGAAGTGGAGTGATATTAATACATCGTCTTACGGAGAATCATTCAATACGGACAATCAAAGTCTTTCACTTTCAGGAACCACCCTTTCGCTTACCAATGGGGGCAGTGTTGATTTGAGCGCTTTGGGCGGCGGAGGAGGAATAACGGAAATAGTTGATGGAGATGGAGCCGGAGGCATTTCTGTTGTATCGGGAACCGGCCCTGTGGTGTCTCTCAGCGCAGTCGGCGGATCAACCGGGGTTTCAAAGATAATTGCCGGAACGGGGATTTCCGTCTCACCCGCTTCGGGGGCTGGGAATGTGACGATTTCAGCAAATCTTCAACCAGATGTCACCTGTATTGGCTCTCTTTGTGTAAAACACATCATAAGAAGAGTTAATTGTTCAAGTAATGGATACTGTGCATTTAATAATAACCTAGGCTCAGGGTGTCCGGGTCCTATAATTCCAATGCCTTCACCAGTTGTTATTTCAGGGCATGATTTTGGCGCGCGTGATGGTTCTTATTTTTGTAAACATAATGGAGGTCCTTCGCAAGGTTATGATTATTGTGGGGGGGGTGGTTCGGACGCTTCTTATGCTGATTATGACTGCACATATCTTATTGCGCAATAAATAAGTCTATAAACTAGATAACGGCTCCCTTTAATAATAAAGACTATTCCGATACGAGTGACAATTGAATTGTCGCATTTCTCAAAATCTAAACGCAAAATCTTTTGGTTTACTTTTTTTATAAACTAATCAAATATACTTATCCGCCGCGGAAGAGGCGTCGGAGGAATCAGGCGCAGATTAAAATTTTCAAATGATAAAATCAAGGTAATTGCTTTTATTAATGGTTTCAAATGACGCTTGGGGGTATGTTTTAGTCCATTGAGTCGGCGCTTTCATCATTTTGTTAGAGAATTTTATCTCATATCCGAAAATTTTCCCATCCCGTTCTTCCACCAGATCAATCTCTTGCTGCTGCCAAGTGCGCCAAAAATACATATTGGCGTATATTTTCTGATAAGAGCGTTTTTTTAGCCGCTCCATAAATATAAAATTTTCCCAAAGAGCGCCGGAGTCGTCGCGCATATTAAGCGGACTAAAATTATCAATCACCGCGTTGCGAATTCCGACATCATAAAAATAATATCTGGATGTTTTGGATATTTCGCTTCTTAGATTCCGCGAAAATCCGCGGAGATTGATAAGCACGAATGTTTTTTCCAAAAGGTCAAGATACCGCTCAACCGTCGCCCGGCTCATACCAAGCGTTTGCCCCAGCTCCTGCAGAGACACTTCTTTCCCGATCTGAAAAGCGATGAGACGCAAAAGATCAAGAATTTTTTTGCTGTTGCGCAAATTTTCCATTTCTAAAATATCGCGATATAAATATCCGTCGCGCAAAAGCGCGAGCCTCTCTCTTTTTTTATCAGTTGATTCGGCCGTTAATACTTCCGGATACAGGCCGAAGATCAAAAATTGTTCCAAATGTTCTTGCGGATATGCTCCGCCAAAATGCGAAACTGTTTCCGCCGCGGAAATCGGGAAAAGGTTGATTTGCCGCTGCCGCCCCACCAGCGGCTCGCCAATTTTATTAGACAGATCAAAAGACGCGGATCCGGTAGCAATAACTCGTATTCCGGGTATTTGATCAACTATGATTTTTAAAGCGGAGCCGATATGGTCAATTTTTTGCGCTTCATCAATGACAATAAGGTCGTACCCGCTGAAGAACGATTTAATTTTAGTGAAATCATGGTAACCTAGAATATCCGCAAGCAGAGCATTTTCTCCGGTGCTGCTGTATGTTTTACCATGGTAGCTGCGAAGAAAATCCTGAATTAATGTCGTCTTGCCGGTTTGTCTTGGTCCATATACCACAAGGACTTTATTCGGCTCCAAAAGATCATTTATCTTTCCAGTGTAAAAACGCTTTATCATATATAATTAAGAATATAATTTGCTATATATAAAGTGTAGCAAATTATATAATTTGCGTCAAGTATAGTAAGAACAGCTATGTATACTTATCCGCCACGGAAGAGGCGCCGTAGGAATCCGGCTTGGTTTTGACTATGAATCCGGTGCCGCGCACCATACCGATTATTTCTTTGATCATTTCTTTGGTTTTGCCTTTGTAGCCGACATCCACATGGATTTCCATTATTTGATCAAGAGTTAGGAGTTGGAGCCGGTCGCGCAAATGTTCTTTGAGTTCCTGTGCCAAAGTGATTGAAAGAATCGCCTCTTGATAAATCCTGTCGCGCAGTGTTTTTATTTTCGGCTTACGCGTTTTGGTCCAGAAATACCGGCCGCCATTGCCTATCCGGTGCGCCACGATTGAAGAAACAAAATCAACACCCTCCGGGTATTGCTGTGAATCAGAGCCGATTACCAAAAGATAATTTTTGTCGGGCGCTTCTTCAATGTAGCGAACAATATCCTCCACCACTTCAAAAAGCGCCATTTTTCCTTTGGTCGGACTGGTAAATAATAATTCATTCATAAACCTGTTGTTATGTTATTAAGCGAGGACTAATCAATTTTCGCACGAGGACTGTTTGAGCGAGCGTAAGCGAGCGAGTTCCGCAGAAGAAAATTGCGTTAGTCCGAGCGAAATTAAGCACTGTCAGTATACCGCTTTTTGCGCTTTTTGTACATTGGTTGTATAATGACATTACCATGCTTGTCGCTTATCTTGTCCAATATGTGGATAAGTCCTTTGGGGGGACTAATTTAATTAAAACCGTAAATAATCGGCCGTTTTTCTTGTCGGGAAAAGCGGTTTTTTGTTTTTTATCTTTGACAAAAGTTAAAATTATCAATTAATCATTATAATTATCCGCTTAAGCGGAAAAATCTTTATGAGTATGCGCAAACTCAAATTATTCATAGCCAAAGCAGTAAGAATCTTCGTCGGGATTTCCACCGCTTTGGTTTTAAGCTTTCCGGCCGGCATCTCGCTTCCTACCACCGCCACCGGAATAACCGTAACCGGTTATGTTTACAAAGACGCGACAATGACTCCTTATGCCGGCGTTAATGTCCAGATACACACGCAGGATTTCAGCAATAATTGCTGGGCAACAACAGATCCATCTGGAAAGTATGTAATTAGCGGCACAGAATTGTGCAAGGGCTTGCTCACGGCCGGATCCAATTATGTTTTGGAAGCAAATGCGCCATTTAATAATACGGAGGGACTTCTCGCTCCCGGACCGCGCATGAATACTTCCATTACAGACGGAACGAACAACATGGAACCGATAATTTTCACAAAAGCCGCAAAAACCCTCAAAGGTTATGTTAAGAAAAAAGATGGCGCGGCAGTAACGGGCGCGATGGTCAATGCCAACAAAATGGGAATGCCGGCATTTGCCAATGCGCAAACCGATTCCGCCGGCGCTTTCACTTTGATGATTTCCGGCGGCACTTGGATGGTTAATATCAATCCGATGATGGGCCCCGGACAGCCCGCGGCTGATTGGGTGTATTTTGAACAGCCGCAGCAAATTTCGTTCAATGACAATACTGATGCGGAAACGAAAGAAGTTAATTTCACAGTCACGAATGCCAGCGCCACGGTAACCGGAACAGTGGTGGATGGCGCCGGCAATCCGATCTCCAACGGCCATGTTGATGTGCGTTCGCAAGACGGACGCGGCAATGGCCAGCCTTTGATGAACGGCGCTTTCACTATCAAAGTCCCGGCCGGCGGATATGATGTAATGGTCAATACCGGCGATATGAGCGGATCCAAATACAGCATCCCCCGTCAGCATATTGACATTGCGGACGGCCAGACGATTACATTGAATCTGGTCGCTAAAGAAAAGACCGCGAAAATCACGGGTCGAGTCGTAAAAAATGGTGTAGGCGTAAAAAATGTGCAACTTAATGCCAATCAAATCACCAATACGCCCGGCGCTCCGGGTGATTGGACGATGTCGCAAACCGATGAAACGGGCGCTTTCACGCTTTTTGTCACATCCGGCCGCTGGCATGTGAATATCAACCAAGGGCCGACACAAGGACCGGGCGGGCCCGAATCCGCGCCGTCATTTGTTTATGACGGTCCGCCACTGGAAGTGACGGTGACGAGCGACACGGACACAGCCAATATTGGCGATATTTCCATAACTTCCACGGATGTCGCAATAACCGGAAAGGTGGGAATTGATTCAGACGGAAACGGTACGATTGACGAGATACTCAATAATTTCCCGGGCTACGCTTTTGCGCGGCCCAAAGGCGCCGGCGGACCAAATCAGCCCGGTCCTTTCCGCGAATACGGCGGTCCGGTCAATATGGGGCAATTCACCATTCAGATCGCTTCCGGAGGAGTAGAACAAGAAATGATTTTGGGAATGCACACGCCGCCCGATTCTGATTACGCTCCGGCCGCGGAACAAACCGTCAAGGTTGTTCCCAATACGCCGATCAATCAAAATATTGTCTTGGTAAAAAACAATTCCAAAGTCTGGGGACGGGTGCTTGATTCTTCCGGATTCCCCTTGTCTTCTTGCAATTTCCGCGGCGACGCGTTTTTGAACAATTTCCAAAACGGCGTCTGGCGCGGCACGCAGATCAAATCGGACTGCAGTTATTCAATATCCGTCACTCCGGGTACTTACCAATTCGGGTATAATTTTGACGAATCGGCCGGATTTATGAATCGGCCGCCCAGCCCAGACCCCATTGAAATCAAGGCGGGCGACAGTATTGAAAGGAATATCAAAGTGGTGTCGGGCGACGCCACTATCACCGGAAAAGTATTGGATCCGGAAGGCAATCCCGTGCCCAATGTGTTTATTTTCGCAGACAATCACGAAGAAATTGATCAATTCCGCAACGAGTCCGGAGAGGGACCAAAAGGCCCGCCAATGGGCGGACAGCCGGGAAAACCGGAAATGAAACAAGGTGAACCACGGGAATTGAAAGGATTGGAAAAAACCGGCCCGGGCGGGGCGCAAAATCCCAAAGAAATATTTGATTTTTGCAAAGACAAAAAGAATGAAAAACAATGCAAAGAATTTAAATTGCCGGCCGGCAGCAAAGGTCCGGGCGGATGCACCACTGCTATGGAATGCACCAATTACTGCAAAACACACAAAGAAGAATGTTTTGGCCAGGAAGCGACTATGAAGCCGCCGACCGGCGGCACTCCGGGCGAATTCATGGGCCCGGGCGGATGCAAGAGTGAGACGGAATGCAAAGCGTTTTGTTCAAAAGCGGAAAATTATGAAGAGTGCCACAAATTCGGACCTCCTCCGGGCGGAGAGGAAATGATGCAATTGCCAAACAGCATGAAAACACTTACGGCAGCCGATACCAAATTCAGCTCTGCCAAAGGACCGGATGATGTCTTTGATAAGATCATTAATTCCGGAGCGCAAACGGACGCCAACGGAAATTTCACGATCAAAACTCTTTCCGGACATAAATACAGCGTAGGGGCGGGGCTCCCTCCGGAAAGCAAATTCTTACCGGCCAAGATGCAAACCGCCGATCTCACTAATTCCAAGTCAGCTTTCGTGACAATGCAACTGCGCAAGGCTGACGCGAAAATAAGCGGAAAAGTATTAAAAGAAGGCAAGCTGGCGGAGCAGGGATTCGTGCATGCTTGGGCCGAAGACGGCGGATTTTCCGGCAGCCCGGTGATGAACGGCACTTACTCGCTCAATCTTACCCGCGGCACGGTCTGGCATATTGGCGCTGATTCCCCGTCCGGCCGGGAGCTTTACCGCAGCGAAGAAATATCAATAACTGTTGATAAAGACAAATCAATCAACCGCAATTTCAATTTGGTCAAATCAAATTTCGTGGTTCCGTCTCCGGTATCAGAAACATTTAATGCGGATGAAACAAAGGTGATTTCTTTGGAGGACGGGACATCAATAACCATTCCGTCCGGAGCGATTGACAATGAAGGCGAGGTAACGGTAACGGCCACTCCGACGGTTGATCTGAACAGCAATAAGACGGCCAAACCGGTAGGTGTGGGATATGATCTGGAAGCGCGGGATTCAAGCGGCAATGTTGTTAAGAAATTCAATTCCAATGTAACCGTCAAGTTCAGTTACGAAGATTCCCAGTTGGAACAAGCGGGATTGAATGAAGAATCAATCAATCCGAGCTTTTACGACTCATCGTCTAATTCTTGGGAAAAAGTCACTTCAGCCACGCAGGACTCGGATGATAACACTATTTCCATCCAGACCGACCACTTCTCGGCTTATGCTTTGACCGACGCATCGGGCAAAGCGCGCGGCAAATCAACCAAACAGATTTCCGCGGGTAAGAATAAATCCGGCGTGGCCACGGTAGCGATCGGAACGGGAAAAACCGCCAAAACCATCACCCCGTTTGCCGGATACAAAGGATCAATTCAAGCCAAGACCGCGAATCTGGGCGGCAAAACCGGACAAGTCATTATCATAGCGCCCTCTGAAAAAACAGCCGGAGCCGCGGAAGTTAAGGTCTACAATACCAAAGGCAAAAAAGTAAAATCCTTCAAGCCGTTCGGCGAATCGTACAAGGCGGGTGTTAATATCGTGTTTGACGATATAACATCGGACGGCAAAGAAGATTTGGCAATGGCGCCGACCGACGGCAATGCCGAAGTGAATGTCTATGATTTTGCCAAGAATAAAACAAGGAATGTCAGTCTGGGCAGCAAGGGGGCGGTAATGATTGATTCGCTGGAAGCGTTCAATAAGGGTGCCGGAGCTTTGACAGCCGTGACAGTCTCCGGCAACAAGACCGACATTAAAGTATTCAAGTACAATTCAAAGAAAGGCACATTTGATTGGCAGCAATCATTTGACACGGCTAAAAGAATTTCCGTCTCAAGCGGCGAGATCTCCCTCGTAACGCCAAAACCGAAAATCAATAATTTGGCGCCGAAAAAAATATCATACAGCGCCGATGCTGCCAAAACCGTAAAAGTCAACGCCCCGGGAGAAAATTTCGCCAAAGACACCACCGTGCTCATCGGCGGCACTATCCCGGCTGTTGTCAAATATAAAAACGACAAACTCTTGGAATTGACTATCACGCCAAACAAACTTAAAAAAGGAAAAACCTACGATATCGTAGTGGTAGGAACCGACGGCGCCAAAACCACTGCCAAAAAAGCGCTGACGGTAAAATAAAATAACCAGAGGGAAAACCAGAGGGAAAAATCAAAGAAAATCAAATCAACAAACAGGCGGCCTTTGGGCCGTCTGTTTTAGTGTTGACAAATATCATCTTTCGCGCTAAGATTCTTTTTGTCTTTGGTTCATTTTATTAATAAGAAAGGAGAAGGACCATGAAAAAAATTGGGATAATCGGTTTTGGAAATATTGGAAAAAATATTTATGAGAAGGTAAAAGAAAAAGGATGGAAAGTAGAGTTTGTTATTAATAGCAAAGGTGTTTTTCCTGAAAAATTTTCCGGGATCCCCGAGAAAGAGTCTCTTGATAGTTTTTTTAGACACGGTCGTTATGTCGATCTTGTTTTCCTAGCCATTCCAACTTTGGACGATGGAAAAATTGCCAAGAATTACATTGATTTATTCATTAAAAATGGTATACCTGTTGTCACATGTGAAAAAGGGGCGTTGTCCAATTATTTTATAAAACTTAAACCACACCTTTCTCGCGTTGGATTCAGCGCGACTGTCGGCGGCGGTTCCGGAATGATTCAATTTCTTCAGCAGCGTTTTTCTTCCGGAACGCGAGAAGTGCATACGGTCCTCAATGGCACGCTGAATTACATTTGGGACGATCTTAAAATGGGCAATCCCTTGGGTCATATTGTAGAAGAAATTACGAAATTAGGTTATACCGAGCCAGGCAAAAGCGATCCGTACGACATCATTTTGAGAGAGGTGGGTTCAGATACTACAAAGAAGGCGTCTATCCTTTTTAATCTCTGTTTTAATTCAAAAAGGAACCTTCAAGCAAAAGATATTGTTGTTACTATCTCTCCTGAAACAATAATACAAGCAATTAACGAGGCTATGATGAGACGGTTTGTTGTTTCATTTGAAAAACAGGAATACTTTCGGCAAGAATCAGATAGTATTTCGGCCTTCAAGTGTTTGATTGATGGGTGGATTATCACCGGCGGATTCAAAAGAACGGATAGAAATCCGTTAATCGCGCGTTTATGCAATTCCACTACTTGGGTTAATAATGCGATCTTAACTGTTGAGGGAGATAGCGGAGCCGATGGGGTTTACATATGCGGCGGCCCCGGCGCAGGAGCTTCACCGACAAGCGCGGCCATGATTCGGGACGCAGAAAGACTCCTATTGAAGTAGGAAAAGAGGATGGCGCGAACGCTCATTTGATAAGTTTGCCGGCTGGTTATCTTCCCAGCCGGTTTTTCTTTTTTAAAAATTTGTTTTTTATTAGAAAATATGTTAGAATATTATCTATATGAAAAAGGAATTGACTTTAAAAAAGCCGGAAATACCAACTTCTCAAGCGCCTGTTTTAACCACCGAGGAAGATGTGCTGAAATTTTGGGATGAGAATAAGATTTTTGAAAAGAGCATCACCTCTCGACAGGCTCAAGGTAAAAAAAACAACGAGTATTCTTTTTACGATGGGCCGCCTTTTGCCACCGGTAAACCGCATCACGGCCATATTTTAGCCACGACGATCAAAGACACGGTTGCCCGTTTTTGGACAATGAAGGGCTTTAAAGTGGAAAGGCGAGTGGGGTGGGACTGCCATGGCCTGCCGGTGGAAAATCTCATTGAAAAGGAAATCGGCATCAGGTCTAAAAAAGACATTGAAGCAATGGGTATTGAGAAATTCAACGCCGCTTGCCGGCAGGCGGTTTTTCGTTCCGTGGATGATTTTGAAAAAACTTTGAAAAGAGTGGGCCGCTGGGCTGATTATTCCAATGCTTACGCCACGCTGGATCTGCCCTATATGGAATCGGTCTGGTGGGTGTTTGATCAAATCCATAAGCAAGGATTGGCTTATCAAGATTTTCGCGTCACGCCTTATTGCCCGCGTTGCGGCACTCCCCTTTCCAATTTTGAAGTAAATCTAAATTACAAAGACAACACGGCCGATCCGTCCGTCTATATAAAATTTCCAATCAAGGATGATACAAGATACAAGATACAAGATACAAGTCTTTTAGTGTGGACAACAACGCCCTGGACTTTGCACGGCAATGTCGCTTTGGCCATTGATCCAAACTCCATTTACGCGAGAGTCAAACATAATGGCGAGGAATTGATTTTAGCCAAGGCGCGATTGTCTGTTTTGTCCGGCGATTATGAAATTATTGAAGAAATAAAAGGACAAAAACTTATTGGCGTTAAATATGAAGCGCTCTATAAGGCTTCGGAAACCGGAGAAAATGCCTATCAAATCATTGCCGGCGATTTTGTGTCAATGGAAGACGGCACCGGAATCGTCCACATCGCTCCGGCTTTTGGCATTGATGACTATGAATTGCACAAACAATGTAAGCTTCCGATTATAAATAATATTTCACTTGAAGGAAGATTTTCCAATGTTCCGCAAAATTGGAACGGTAAAAAAGCCAAAGACGCGGACAAAGACATTATTGAGGACTTGAAAAATCGCGGCTTATTATTCAAATCGGAAACGATTTACCATACTTATCCTTTTTGCTGGCGCTGCGAGCATTATCTGATTTATTACGCGATCAAATCTTGGTATATCGGTGTGGTTAAAGTCAAAAATCAGCTGATTGAAAACAATAAAAAGATTCATTGGATGCCGCGGCATTTGAAATACGGCCGGTTTGGCAAATGGCTGGAGGGCGCGAGAGATTGGGCCGTGTCCCGTTCCAGATTTTGGGGCGCGCCCCTGCCGGTATGGGAGTGCGAAAATGACCACCGCGAAGTGTTTGGCAATATCAATGATTTGGCGCGGCGCATTGCCGGAAACACCTCGTTCACTTTTATCCGGCACGGCGAATCCGAACACAATGCGAAAGATGTGTGTAATGGCGATCCGGCAAAAGAATTTCATCTGACCGCTCGCGGCAGACGCCAAGTTGAAAAATCCGCCAAAGAATTAGCCAAGAAAAAATTCGATGTAATTTTTTGTTCTGATTTTATTCGCGCCCATGAGACGGCTGAAATTTTGCACAAACACATAAAAGCGGAAGTTAAGGAAGATAAAAGATTAGGCGATATCAATGTGGGACGCTGCGAGGGCTTGCCCAGAACTCAATGCCGCCTGGATCAATCCAAAGCGCCCGTGCTTTATGAATACTGTTTTCCGGGAGGAGAATCTTTGGCCGATATTGAAAAACGGATGACGGCGGCTTTGGCCGACATTGAAAAACAATACCCGGGAAAAAATGTTCTGGTGGTCAGCCACGAAGATCCGATAAAAACCGTTTACGCGGCGTATGGTCTGGTGCGCGACCACGATGTGCACTCCCTGCATATAGGAAACGGCATGACCCATATTTTTGAATCAAAAGCGCCGCGGGATTTGCATCGGCCGTATATTGACGAAATAATAATTCCTTGCCAAAAATGCCAAAAAGAAATGCGCCGGATCCCCGATGTTTTTGACTGCTGGTTTGAATCCGGCTCAATGCCTTACGCCCAATGGCATTATCCTTTTGAAAACAAAGAATTGGTGGAGCGCACTTTTCCGGCTGATTTTATCGCCGAAGGTTTGGATCAGACGCGCGGGTGGTTTTACACGCTTCATGTTTTATCAACGATTTTGACTTTGAAAAATCAAGGTTTGGGCAAAAATAATCCGGCGTTTAAAAATGTGGTGGTCAATGGATTAATCCTGGCGCAAGACGGCAAAAAGCTTTCCAAAAAACTTAAAAATTACACGGAGCCGGAAATCTTGATGCAAAATTTCGGCGCGGACGCTTTGCGCCTGTTTCTTTTGGCTTCCACTCCGGTGGGGGAAGATTACCGCCTTTCGGACAAAGCGATTGAGAGCGTTTACAGAAACACGATTCTGATTGTTAAGAATGTCCTCAACTTTTATCAAACCTACGCTTCGAAAAATGATTCAAGATTCAAGATTCAAGATTTAGGATTGCTGGATCGCTGGATTTTGGCGCGGCTTTCAGAAACCGCCGCCACAATGACTAAAGCGATGGAAACATACGATCTGACAAACGCCTCAAGACCGCTTTTGGATTTTGTCACCGATCTTTCCGTTTGGTATGTGCGCCGCAGCCGCGAAAGAATCCAGTCGCCCAAGGAAGGTAAAATGGTTTCGGAAGTTTTGCGGCAAGTCCTTTTGGATCTTTCCAAACTAATGGCGCCGTTTACGCCTTTTATCGCGGAAATGATTTATCAAAAAGTTAAAAATGATAAAGACAAACCCTCCTTCGCTAAAGCTTCGGCGGGCAAGGAGTCCGTTCATCTTGAAGATTGGCCGAAAGTAAGTTCAAAGTTAACGGTTAAAAGTTCAAAGTTATTGAAAGAAATGGAGTTGGTGCGAAAAATAGTGGAATTGGGGCATCGTATCCGGAAAGATCAAAACATCAAAGTGCGCCAGCCGCTCGGCGCTCTTCAAATTGAAAAACTGAAAATCAACAAAGAACTGCTGGCGATAATCGCCGATGAATTGAATATAAAAAAAGTAGATATAGTTACTTCGCTCCCCAAAGATGTCAATTGGGTTTTCTCGGAAGACAAAAAAATAAAAATCGCTATCTTCATCACAATTAGTCCGGATCTTCGCCAAGAAGGATTGGCCAGGGAGATAATCCGGGCGATCAACGGACTGCGCAAAGAATTAAATCTCACGCCCAATGATATTGTAAGCGCCGTCTTAGACACAGACGATACGGAACTAAAAAATGTTTTGGAAATTTGGGGAAAAGAAATATCCGCCAAATGCCGGTTTGAAACATTAGAACTGATGAAAATCATTGAAGATGGAAAAGTATTAAATGTTGATGGAAAGCAAGTGAAAATAAAATTAACAAATAACCATTAATTATTAACACTGTCCGCCGAAGTCGGACTTGATTAAAAGTTAAAAGTCAACTGTTAATAGTCGTTATGCTCTATTCCGGCCAAGCCATTGTCCTAAAACGCAGGGCATTTAAAGAAAATGATTTTCTTGCTACAATACTGTCAAAAGAGCATGGAAAAATAGATCTGGTCGTAAAGTCCGGAGCGAAAATCACCAGCAAATTGGCCGGACCCCTGTCCGGGATTTATCTCATAGAGTTTACGGCCGCTCGCGGCCGCGAATTGGACAGGATTACTTTTTCTTCAATCATTGAGCGCTTTGACAGCATTGAATCAAATTGGGAAGCCAGAATTCAAGCGCTTCAAATCATTGAAATCATCGACCGCCTTATTTCGGAAAAATCCGCAGATCCGGAAATTTACAACCAAACATTGGAAGCTCTGCGCGCTTTGAATAATTTGAAAAATGAAAAAGTTGGAAAATTGCTGGTTTACAGGTTTTTATGGCTCCTGCTTTACAAATTGGGCACCGGCCCGGAAATTAAATCTTGCGTCAATTGCAAAAGCGGTGAAAATCTTTCTCATTTCAGCTTTTCGCACGGCGGAATGCTCTGCGCGGACTGCCGGCAGACGGACAGTACGGCGGAAAATATTCCGAATGCGGCGCTTGCAATGCTTTCCTCAAGTAAATTATCAAACGGCTGGACGAGCGCCAACGACATTTCACTTTTTATAAAAATCGCGCGGCTCTGGAGCGAACAACACACCCACCGTCCGATAAAATCACTGAATTTCAACCAATAATTAATATGCCCGAAAAAAACAAGAAAGATCAAACATCGGACAAACAACCGGAGAAAGAAATCGCGGAAATATCTCCGCTTGAGGATATTTACCAAGCCAAGCGCGAAGACGAGCCGAAAGATTATTTTTCCACTTTTGAAAAAAGCGGCAAAATGGCCGCTTGGAAAAAATGGCTGATCGGATTTTTCGCCGTCTTGCTGATTCTGGCCGGATCGTCCGTGGCCGGATTTTTCGCGTTCAGCTCAAAGAAAAAATTTTCAGGCCAAAATATCAAGCTGGAATTTCAGGGCCCGCAGACGGTCTCTTCGGGCGACTCGTTTTCTTTCACGGTTTTATACGAAAACAATGAGACTTTAACGCTCAAAAACGCCGAACTCACACTTAATTTTCCCGAGAGTTTTTCTTTTGAGGAATCTTCGCCAATACCCGACAATGAATTTAAAAATTCCTGGGATTTAAAAAATATTCCGGCCGGAAGCAAAGGAAAAATCATAATCAAGGGGTGTATTGTCGGCGAAAATAATTCATCCAAGACTATTTCCGCCCGGCTCAATTTTGAGCCGGAAAATTTCTCTTCGCCTTTTGACGTACGCAAAGATTATTTGGCGC
>SCPX01000008.1 GCA_004298615.1 Patescibacteria group bacterium
GCTCTTCCGATCTCAAAAAGAAAATTCATAATGTTGAAGTTATCGAAGAAATTAGAGAGGAAATTAAAAAGTTGAAATAATTTTGGTATGAATTATGAACAGTGCGCGGCATGCCCCGCTTTGCGGATCACAAAAAATTGAGGCGGCGAAATTAACTTTGAGGTTTGGGAAATTTGTGATATAATACCATAATGAAAACATTGAAGACTGTAAATAGTATAAAAAATTGGACAGGTAAAAGAGTGATTATTCGGGAGGATTTTAATGTTCCGATAAAAGTAAAAGAGGGAAAAGTGGAGATTTTGGACGATGAAAGGCTATTGGCCGCCGTGCCGACTATCAAATGGTTTAAAAAACAAAAAGCCAGAATTATTTTAATCTCGCATTTGGGCAGACCGGAATCGTCTCATGATCATTTTTTAAGCTTATATCCGATTGTCAGGCGGCTTGAAAAAATACTAAAAGAAAAGATTGATTTTGTATATGATGTTTTTGAGATGGAAATCAAGGAACGAATTGACAAGCTTCCCGCCGGAAAGATCATGATGATTGAAAATATAAGATTTTTTTCAGAAGAAGAGGCGGATGATCCGAAGTTTTCAAAATATTTGGCAGGATTGGGAGATTATTTCGTAATGGACGCTTTTGCCACGGCGCATCGCGATGACGCCTCCACCGAAGGAATCTCTCATTTTTTGCCGAGCGTGGCCGGGCCGCTTTTGGAAAAAGAAGTGACTGTTTTGTCAAGTATTATTGAAAAACCGAAAAGGCCATTTGTGGCGATTTTGGGCGGAGCTAAGATTTCCACCAAGCTAGGGCTGGTCAAGAAAATGCTGGAAATTGCCGATAAAGTGATTTTGGGCGGAGCGCTGACTAATACATTTTTCGCGGCGCATGGAATTCAAGTTGGCGCGTCAAAGATTGAGAAAGATTTTTTTGAACAAGCTTCTCAAATACCGCTTAATCATCCGAAGCTCCTTTTGCCGGTTGACGCGGTGGCGGCTGATTCTTTGGAAAATCCAAAAATCATCAGCGTGAAAAAAGTTGATAATATCGGCAGTTCTGATATAATTACCGATATCGGACCGAAGACGGCGGAGATATTCGCTTCGGAGATTTTGAAAGCCAAGCAAATTGTCTGGAACGGACCAATGGGATTTTACGAAAATCAGGAGTTTGGCAAAGGCACAAAGGCTATTGCTCAAGCCGTAGCCAAAAACGGAAAAAACGCGATAATCGGCGGAGGAGAAACCATTGACGCGGTAAGGGATCTCAAACTTGATTCAAAAATAGCGTTTATTTCCACGGGCGGGGGAGCGATGTTGGAATTTTTAGAAGGAAAGGAATTGCCCGGAATAAATAATCTTTATAAATAAACAATAACTTTTTACCTTTAATTTTCATTATTATGTCGTCCAAAATACGAACATTGCAAGCCAGAGAAATTCTTGACTCAAGAGGCGATCCGACCGTGGAAGTCCATATTGTTTTGGAAAACGGCGTAAGGACAAAAGCCTCCGTGCCCTCGGGCGCTACGACCGGGACCTATGAAGCGCTGGAATTGCGCGACGGCGACTCCAAAAGGTTCAAAGGGTTGGGGGTTTTAAAAGCCGTTCAGAATGTAAATACCAAATTATCCAAGCTCTTAAAAGGAATTGAAGCGACCAATCAGGAAGTGATTGACAGAATGATGATTGAATTGGACGGCACTCCCAATAAATCAAAAATCGGAGCCAATGCTACGCTCGGTGTGTCTCTCGCTTGCGCTCGGGCCGCCGCGCTTTCCGAGGGAAAGCCTTTGTACTGGTATTTTCAGGATCATTTTCATTTGCCTGTTTCTTCTTTCAATTTGCCGATCCCGATGCTTAATATTTTCAACGGCGGAAAGCACGCGGATACGAATTTGGATATACAGGAAATAATGATCGCTCCATGCGGCTTAAAAGAAGGTTTGAGCGGAAAATCATCGCGTTCTTTCGCCGAAATGATGAGAATCTCTTGGGATGTTTTTCGCTGGCTGGGGCTAGTGCTTTTGGAGCGCGGTTATGATACGGATGTGGGAATTGAAGGCGGATATGCGCCGGATATCCAATCCACAATGGAAGCATTGGATATGATCGTGGAAGCGATTAAAAAAGCCGGATACCGGCCGGGTGACGATATAAGCATCGCGCTGGATATCGGAGCGCCGAGTATTTACAATCCAAGCAATAAGGAATATGTGTTCAAGCTTGACCATTCGTTTTTGAATTCCGCCGCTTTGATCCAATTGTATGAATCATGGACGGAAAAATATCCAATTTTATCCATTGAAGACGGGCTGGACGAAAATGATTGGGATGGTTGGAAAAAATTGAGCAAAATTGCTGCCGAGCGCTGGTCTCCCAAACCGTATATCGTGGCGGATGATTTGTTTGCCACGAATTCCGAAAGGATGATCCGAGGCATCAAAGAAAAAGCGGCTAATGCCGTGATAATAAAGCCCAATCAAGTCGGCACCGTGTCGGAAACCATTGATACCATCAAATTGGCGCATCAGAATAAATACGCGGTCGTGATGTGCCATCGATCGGGTGAAACCAATGATGATTTTATCGCCGATTTTGCCGTGGGGGCCGGAGCGCAATTTATCAAAGCCGGATCAATTAATCGCGGCGAGCGGGTGGCCAAATATAACCGTCTTTTGGAAATAGAGGAAGAAATAAAGTAGTTGCGCAATTTTTATAATTCTTGTATAATAAAAATATGATAAAAGTTTTAATAGTGGAAGATTCGCCGGGATTAGTTCACGCCATATCAATGAAGCTTAAATCGCTTAAATTTGAGTGTTTGATAGCCACTGATGGCGAAGAAGCGCTTTTGCGGCTTGAAGAAAAGCCCGATATTGTCTGGCTGGATATTTATCTTCCGAAAATGAGCGGTTTTGAATTTTTGAAAAAAGTCAGAGAGTCCAAGGAAACGAGTAAATTGCCGGTAGTGGTGGTGACGAATTCGGCGGGCGAAGAAATGCGCGCCGAGCTGGAAAAATTGGGTATCTTGGATTTTTTCGTCAAAGCTGAAACGCGTTTGGAAGACATCATTGGCCGCATTACCAAGCATCTTGAAGAAAACTCTTATGCCGTCCGGCAAACCTAAAATCCTAATCATAGAAGATGAGTCCGCGTTGATTTACGCGCTGCGGGCGAAATTTTCCGCGTCCGGATTCGAGGCGACTATCGCCTTGAATGGGGAGCTCGCGCTGGAATTCGCGGAAAAGGAAAAATTTGACATGATTCTTTTGGATTTGCTTTTGCCTAAATTAAACGGCTTTGAAGTGCTGTCGCGTTTCCGGGCAAATCCAAAGACCGCCAAGACGCCGGTAATCGTATTTTCAAACCTTGATTCGGCCGAAGACAAAAAACGCGCCATGGATTTGGGCGCGACCGATTATCTGATGAAGGCGCAAACATCGCTTGACGAAGTGATTAAGATAATAAATAAACTGATTAAAAAATAGAAATTAAATATTGAAGACTTGAGCCTCGTCTTGCGGTAGAGGCGGGAAATGCCTGCCGGCAGGCGGGCGCACTTGACAAGTCTTTTTTTATTGGGCTATAATGCGGTTAGCACTCAAAGCAGATGAGTGCTAAATAAGAATTTATGACGCTGGAAGACAAGATATCCCAGGTTTTATTGGCGATTATTGAAGAATATATTGAGACGGCCAAGCCGGTCGGTTCTTTGGAATTGGCAGAAAAGTACGAGATGGATGTGAGTTCGGCCACAATCAGAAATTACATGAATTACCTTGAAGAAGAAGGATATCTTCTCAAGCCGCATATTTCTTCCGGCCGAATTCCAACCGAGTCGGCTTATCAATTTTATTCGGAAAATTACGATCCTGATTTTGAAGCGCTGCCGAAAAGCACGAGGTGCAGAGTGCGGAATTTTATGGAACGATGGAAAGACCAAGATTTGATTCGTGATCGGGAAAGGCTTTTGAAATCAGTGGCAAAAATGCTGGCTGAAGAATCGGGGGATTTGGCAGTGGTGGAATTCAAACCCAACGATGTGTATTATACGGGTTTGACGCATCTTTTTGAGCAGCCGGAATTTGAAGAAAATCAAATAGTTATTTCCACCGGACGATTTATTGACCGCGTGGACGAAATGCTGGATCAGCTGCGAAATTTATGCACGAAGGACATAGAAGTGTTTATCGGCAAGGAGAATCCGGTAGATCGGCAATTTTCCGTAATATTGGGAAGTTACAGATTCAGAAATGAAGATGCTGAAAGGATGCTCGGATTAGTCGGCCCCTTGCGCATGCCGTATGCCAAAAATATCGCTTTAATGCGCCTCGTGCGTGAACAATTATCGCAAATAGCATAGATTGACTTATGAATGATGATATTAATAATGACGCTGACAATAACAAGATTGATTTGTCGGACAAAGCCGGCGAAACGGCTCAAGGAGAAAATGAGTTGGAAAAAATCAAAAAAGAAATTGAAGAGTTGCGCAAAACCAATGAAGAGTATTTGGCCGGGTGGAAAAGAGCCAAAGCTGATTATGTAAATCTGGAAGCGCAATCCGGAAAACGGCTGAACATCGCTTTGGAAAGGGAGCTGGCTGATGCAGTATTGAGATTTTTGCCGATTTATGAGACTTTTTCAAAGGCGCTTGAGCATATTGAGGAAACTCCGGATGAGACGCGCCAAGGATTGGAAGCGGCCTTGGGAGAATTTTGGAAAACATTTAAAGATTTGGGAGTTGAGAAAATCAAGATCGAAGGAGCGGCCGATCCCAATATTCATGAAGTCATTATGAGGCAAAAAAAAGAAGGCTTTGAATCTGATCGGATTATTCAAGAAGCGGCTAGCGGATACACTTTAAACGGGAAATTGCTAAGAGCCGCCAAAGTGATCGTGGCGGAGTAAAGGTCGATTATTATTAATTAAAATTGTTAACGGTTAATAATTGATTGTTAACAGTTTGAATCGAGGTATTATGGCAATTATCAGATGGATGCCGGCCTTGTCGCCGATTGAAGATTCGGATAAATTTTTTGAAGATTTCGGATTTTCCAAAATGGCGCGCCGCAGTTTTGCTCCGGAGCTTGATGTTTATGACACAAAGGATGCAGTGGTGGTGGAGACTCCGCTTCCCGGAATTGATCCCAATGACGTGAATATTTCCATTGAAAACGGCGTTCTGCAAATTGAGGGAAAATCTGAAAAAAAGACGGAAGTTGATGAAAAGAATTATTACCGAAAAGAAATCCGTTCAGGCAGTTTTTACCGATCGGTGACCTTGCCCGTGCCGGTGAAAGACGATCAGGCCGAAGCGTCTTATGAAAAAGGCGTTTTGAAGATCACTATTCCCAAGGCCGAGGAAGCAAAACCAAAAGCGATTCAGGTCAAGGTAAAATAATTATTTTCCCTTCCGAGCCAACCGTTTCCGGTTGGGTCGGGTGATGAGAATAATTATCATTAAATGATTAACTTGTTAACGCGTTAACCCGTTAACTCTTAAATAAAATAATATGTCAAGAATCATCGGTATCGATCTCGGAACATCAAATTCAGCCGCGGCCGTAATGGAAGGCGGCAAGCCTAAAATTATTCCTTCAGCCGAAGGCACGACCGTGGGGGGCGGAAAAGCGTTTCCTTCCTACATTGCCTTTACTAAGGACGGAGAATTGCTCACGGGCGAACCGGCGAGAAGGCAAGCCGTGTCCAATCCGGAGCGGACTTTTTCGGCTTTTAAGCGCAAGATGGGCGCGGATTACAAATACAAAGCCGGCGACAAAGAATATTCGCCCCAGCAATTATCCGCTTTTATTTTACAAAAAATCAAAAGAGACGCTGAGGCTTTTTTAGGCGATAAAGTGGAGAAAGCCGTGATTACCGTCCCGGCGTATTTCAATGACGCGCAAAGACAGGCGACCAAAGACGCGGGCGCTATTGCCGGATTGGAAGTGGTCAGGATAATCAATGAGCCGACCGCGGCCAGCCTTGCTTACGGCCTGGATAAAGCCGAGCACGAGCAAAAGATTTTAGTGTTTGATTTGGGCGGCGGAACTTTGGATGTGACTATTATGGATTTCGGACAGGGAGTTTTTGAGGTGCTTTCCACTTCGGGCGATACGCAATTGGGAGGTACGGATATGGATAATGAGATTGTGGAATGGATTGCCAAAGAATTTAAAAACGAATCAGGCATTGATCTGTCAAAAGATCCGATGGCTTTGCAGCGAGTGAAGGAAGCGGCGGAAAAAGCGAAAATAGAGCTTTCCGGAGTTTTGGAAACGGAAATCAATTTGCCGTTTATTACGGCGGACTCATCCGGGCCAAAACATTTGTCAATGAAATTCACCAGAGCGCGTCTGGAAGATTTAATTAAGCCGACGGTTGACCGCTGCCGGCATCCTTTGGAGCAGGCTCTGTCTGACGCTAAATTAACCCCTAATGATATTTCAAAAATAGTATTGGTGGGCGGACCGACCAGAATGCCCGTGATCCATAAATTCGTGGAAGATTATGTGGGCAAAAAAATTGAGCGGGGAGTGGATCCGATGGAATGCGTGGCTCTTGGCGCCGCCATTCAGGCCGGAGTTTTGGGCGGCGAAGTAAAAGATATTTTGCTTTTGGATGTGACGCCTTTGACGCTCGGCTTGGAAACATTGGGCGGCGTGATGACGCCGGTGATTGATCGCAATACCACAATTCCGACATCCAAACCGCAGGTGTTTTCCACGGCCGCGGACAGCCAGACTTCTGTAGAAGTCCATGTTTTGCAAGGCGAGAGGCCGATGGCCGCGGATAACCGCACTTTGGGCAGATTTATCTTGGACGGGATTCCCCCGGCGCCGCGAGGCATTCCGCAAATTGAAGTGACTTTTGACATAGACGCGAACGGTATTTTAAAAGTGAGCGCCAAAGACAAAGCCACGAACAAATCACAGCATATCACGATCAAAGACACTTCGGCTCTTTCCAAGGAAGACATTGAAAAAATGAAGCAAGAAGCGGAAAAATTTTCGGCCGAGGATAAAGAAAGAAAAGAGCTAGTGGAAGTTAGGAACCAAGCGGACGCGCTTCTTTACACGGCTGAAAAAACAATCAAAGATTTTACCGATAAAATGAAGCCGGAAGACAAGAGCGCCATTGACGAAAGAATGAAAAATTTAAAAGAGAAAAAGGAGGCCAAAGAAATCGCGGAAATTAAAAAAGCCATGGATGAATTGTCTCAAGATTTGGAAAAAATCGGCACGGAATTGTACAAAGCCAAGCAGGAAGAAGAGGCCAAAAAAACTCCGGAGGCGGGAACTCAAGAAGCGCCCAAAGCTACGGAAGCGGAATATAAAGAAGTGAAGGAAGATAATAAAGAAAAATAATGACGATGACTAATGACTAACGACTTATGACATTTGTCCCGCTTTGCGGGACTTTGTCATAGTAATTGTTATCGGTCACGATTTGATTTTTTATGGCCAAAGACTATTACGAAATATTGGGACTTTCCAAAAATGCGAACGAGCAGGATGTTAAGCGCGCTTATCGCAAACTGGCGCACGAATATCATCCGGACAAAGGCGGAAGTTCGGATAAATTCAAAGAGATAAATCAGGCTTATGAAGTACTGTCGGATCCGAAAAAACGCCAGCAGTACGATCAATTCGGTACGACCTTTGAGGGAACACCGGGCGGTGGCGGCGGATATCAGTGGAGCGATTTCAGCCAAGGACAAAGTCCATATGGAGGATTCGGCGGATTTGAAGACCTTTCCGACGTTTTTGACCAATTTTTTGGCGGAGGATTTGGACGGTCTCAAACGCAAAAAACAAGACAAAGAGCCGGCGGAGAGCGCGGACGGGATTTGGAAAAGAAAATTGCGATAGATTTCACCGAAGCGATTTTCGGATCGGAAAAAACGATAGAATTTGAGCGTCAGTCGCGCTGCGATCATTGCAAAGGATCGGGCGCCGAGCCCGGCTCAAAAATAATAGATTGCAAAACATGCCAAGGCCGCGGAGAAGTGGCTAAAGAACAAAGGACTTTTTTCGGGACTTTTAGGACCGCGTCGGTTTGTACTGCTTGCGGCGGCCGCGGAAAATTATCCGAGAAAAAGTGCGCTGTCTGCAAAGGATCGGGCGCCGCGTGGAAAAAAACCGCTTTGCGTGTTACAATTCCTCCGGGGATTGAGGACGATGCCGTTTTAAAATTAAGCGGAGAAGGCGAAGCCGGATCTTTCGGCGGGGCGTCCGGAGATTTGTATCTGCAGATAGCTGTCGGCAAGCATCCGCGGCTTGAGCGCCGGGGAAATGATATTTACAGCACGATTTATATCCCGTATCCAACCGCTGTTTTAGGCGGTACCGTGCGGGTGGAGACTGTTTGGGGAGAGGTTGAATTAAAAATTCATTCGGGTACGCCAAGCCACCATCAATTCATTTTAAGAGGCAAGGGGGCGCCGCAAATTCACAGCCGCCACAAGGGAGACCATATTGTGACCGCCGCGGTGAGCGTTCCGACAAAATTGTCCAGAGAACAAAGAAAAGCTTTGGAAGAATTGCAAACCATTGCATCAAAAGAGTAATTTAATATTCGGTTGTGCAAATTTTTGTCGATTTATTGTTATTGGCTTCCGCCGGGCTGATTTTCAGCATCGGATTGTTTGCGGCGCTTAACGGAAAGAACAAACCATCAAAAACCGCATTCGCGGTTTTCGCGCTGCTTTTGACCGGCTGGAATTTCAGCGTTTATAAATTGTCAGGCAGTCTTACCGCGCCTGATTTTAAAATGTGGCTCCAGATTTTCGCCGTGCTGGGCGTTTCGGCGCCGTTTGCGTATTTTCATTTTTTATCCGTTTTTTTGGATTCTGATTTTTTGAAAAAATGGCCGGCGGCCGGATACGGAACCGTTCTATTGATCTTGGGATACAATGCAATCGCCGGATTTTCCGATCAAAGCGGCGTAATTTTTGCCTCTTTTTCCATATTTACTTCATTCGCGATTTTAATTTGCTCATTGGCGATTTCGCGTTTAATTTATCGCGAAAATATTTTAGCTGACAAAAAATCTCGGACAATTCTGACGGCGTCGTTTTGCAATTTTATCGGCGCGGCTCTTGTCTGGTTATATTTTATTCCTCTTTTGCCGGCATTGGGGTGGCTCTTTTTATTGATTTCGATCAGCCTTTTCGCTTCTTATATCGCGCGTTTTCCGGCCTTTGAATTTCGCGCAATTTTCTTCCAATCGCTCAAATGGATTATTTTGGCCGGATTCGCCGTGTCGCCCATTATCGTCTTGGTTTATTACAACCACTCTTGGATAGCGGTTCAAAAAAATGTCGCTTTAGCACTCGCTTCCCTGATCGTTCTTTACTCGATTCTTGCTTATCTTCTTCTCATTCAGCCGATGATCGACCAATTGTTCGGAAGACGGTTATTAAAGAAACAAGAAGCATTGCGCTCCTTTTTTTATTCAATTTCCACCTTGGGATCGCTTGACGAATTGCTTTCCAAGACAAGCGATTTTTTTCAAAAGACCTTCCATTTTCAGAGAGTGAGGTTTTTCCTTTTTGACGACAGAAAGCATAAATTTTCTCTGATTTTCTCCAACCCGCCCAGTAGCAGAATTAAAAAAGAAATTTTCACTGTCCAAGACAATGATTTTTGGGACTATTGGGCGAGCGATAACCGTATTTTGACGCCTCGCGACGCGTCCACATTTGAAAACGCGCGAGCGGCGTATACTTTTGCCCGCTTGATCAAATCTCAAGACTCGGATGTGCTTTTTCCATTGGTGTTTGCCGGAAATTTTATCGGCTTTTTCGCCCTGGCATCCGATTCCTTAAAAGAAGGCTTGCGCTTGGATAATCTAAAAATGTTTGACGAAATGCGCGATGAATTGTCTATAGTATTTTCAAATTCCATTCTTTTCAGCAAGACCGGCGCTTGGAACGCCACGCTCGAAGCGAAAATACAAGAACGGACAAAAGAGCTTCAAAAAATTCATGACAAGCTTAATAATGAAAGAAACACCGCTAAAATGTTCAGCCGGATTATCGTAAAAAGAGAACTGGAGATGATTGAATTGAAAAAGAAAGTAAAAGAAATGCCGGTCTGAAGGCATTGGCCGATAAATAATTAAAGTGGTATAATATTATCAATTATCCACAGTCGGCAAATGAATCGTTTTTATGACCATTGAAAAATTTGAGTCCGTTTGCGAACAATTGGGGAAAAGATTCAAATTGGCCGATGAAGGAGAAGAAGCGCTGGAGAACCCAGCAGGAATCGCGGTTTGGAAAGTTTATGAGCTGCCCGGGAAATTGATAAGATTGACTCTGAAAACAAAGGCCAAATTTGAAAAAGAAAATGTATTGACGGCCAAACGAATCGGCGCCCAAGCGCACATTGAGCGAGTTTACAGTGATACGGAAAAGGTGAATACGCTAATGGCAGAACAAAAAAAAGAGGGGAGCGATGAGTGGGAAGAGGTGAGGATTGAAGATTTCCAATTCTAGATTAATGACATATTATAATGAATAACGCCCAATCGTTTTTACAGTCCATAAATTGGTCCAACCCATCGTGGGATCTGATGATCGCATTGGTATTTATTGTCGGTTCTTTTTTGTACGGATTTTCTTTGGGCAGGGATCGTCTGATCGTCATAATGGTCAGTATTTATATGGCGCTGGCCCTGATTTCCAACGCGCCCTATCTGGATACGGTGATGAAAAAAACCGAAGGAGTCTTGAATCAAATTTTCGTTTTCAAACTCACCGGATTTTTGGGAATTTTTCTGGTGCTTTTCTTTTTTCTTTCCCGCTCCGCTTTGCAGAGAAGCATAGCGAGCCGCGATGAAAAAGGAGCGTGGTGGCAGGTAATAATCTTCAGCGTTCTGCATGTCGGGCTTCTTTTGAGCGTCATTTTGTCTTTTCTCCCCAAAGAAGCGTTGGATCATCTGTCTCCGATCACTCGCCAAATCTTCACTTACGACGGCGCGCGATTCGCATGGCTCACCCTTCCGATTATCGCGATGATTATTTTAAAACAAAAGCCGGTTGAGAAAAAAGAATGATTAACAATAAATAAATTTAATCTTATGCTTTCCAATAAAACATTATTAATAATCGTAATCGCTTTGGGACTTATTTTAATCGGATTGATTGCGGCCTTCGCCTTGATTCCGACGCCGGCGGCAAAAGAATCGGCGGATAATTCCAATGCGGCTAATAATCAAAACTCCAATATGCAAAACGCGCAAACCAATCAAACTGCAGTATTAAAAACCAATTTCGGAGATATTGTTTTGGAATTATTTTTAGTTGACGCGCCGAAAACCGTGGAGAATTTCATTAAGCTTTCCAAAAGCGGATTTTATAATGGTACAAAATTTCATCGCGTTATCAAAGGATTTATGATTCAAGGCGGCGACCCCAACAGCAAAGACGATGATTGGTCAAATGACGGCATGGGCGGGCCCGGTTATAAATTTGAAGATGAGATTAATTCAAACAAATTGGTGCGCGGCACGCTCGCTATGGCCAATGCCGGAGCAAATACCAATGGCAGCCAATTTTTCATAGTCACCACCGAGGCGACGCCTTGGCTGGACGGCAAGCACACGGCTTTTGGAAAAGTGTTAAACGGGATGGATATTGTGGATAAAATAGAGTCGGTGAAAGTGAATGAAAGCGATCATCCGACCGATGATGTAATAGTTAATAACATAGAAATACAATAATAATTTTTCTTATGAGTCATCACCAATTCCATCATCAAAAAAATGATTACTCCCTGTACGGCTGGGTATTTTTGATTTTGGCGATCGTGCTGATGGTCGGAGTAAGCGTTTATTATTTTTCATCCTCGGTTAGCGGTCCGTCCAATAATAATGAACAGACGCTTTCGGCCGGTAATGGCAATGCGGCCAATCAACCGCCCGCGATTGATAAAATAAACGAGAATGCGAATGAGGCTTCGGAAAACGGCAATGTTAATGAAGTCGCGAATGAAAATATCAATGCCGCGAATCTTAATATCGCTCCGGATGCCGCCAGAAGCAATATTATGGTGCGTTATCCGGCCGAGGGAGCCACCGTCGGCCTGCCTTTAAAAATTCAGGGCGAAGGAAGAGAGTTTGAATCAACAGTCAGATACCGCGTAAAAACGAAAAGCGGGAGCATTTTGGCGGACGGCGCGACAATAGCAGAGGCGCCTGATATGGGACAATTCGGCCAATATTTGGTTTCACTTTCCTTGAATTTGACCAAAGCAACCCCTGTAATCATTGAGGCGTTTGCCAATTCTCCCAAGGACGGGGCGGAAATTGATAAAGTGACGCGCAATGCGACGATTGATCCGAATTTGCGCGCTCTGGAAATTTATTTTGGGAATTCCGAATCCGATCCCAAAGGCGAATGCGAAAAAGTAATCCCCGTAATTCGCTCAATCGGTAAAGTGGAAAAAATCGGCACAGCCGCTTTGCAAGAATTGCTAAAAGGCCCGAAGGATGAAGAAAAAGCGCTGGGATTCCTAACCAGTCTTCCGGCCGATGCGAAGCTTCAAACCTTCACGATAGAAGGCGCGGCCGGTCGGCCGGATTTTACGGCCGAATTGGATAAAGGTATTGCCGGATCTTGCCGCGTCTTGGCTATCCGAACGCAAATTGAAAAAACTATTTTACAATTTTCAACTATCGAATCCGTAAGAATTTCTATTGAAGGAAGAACTGAAGATATTCTTCAACCCTAAAGTTTATGCCAAAAGCCGGAAAGACCATAGCCGTATTGGGAGGGGGAATCGGAGGAGTGGTGGCCGTTCACGAACTTTCCAAGCGCTTGATGCGCCGGCACAAAATCGTTCTTATTGAAAAAAGAAAAACACATCTGTATCAGCCGGCCCTTTTGTGGTCGGCTTTGGGTTTTCAAAAAACTTCAGACGCTCAAATGCCCTACGATTCTTTTGCGAAAAAAAGAATTGAGGTTATTAACGCTGAAATATCGCATATTGATCCGGAAAATAAAATCGTCAAAACTTCTCAAGGCGATATTGATTTTGATTCCGCGCTTATTGCTTTGGGGGCGGAATTCAATCATGAAAAAATACCGGGATTGAAAGAATTCGGCAATTCATTTTATACGCCGGAAGGAGCGGAGAAAGTTTACGATGCCATTTCAAATTTTAGCGAAAAAAATATAGCCTTGGTCATACCCAGCCTGCCCTTCAAATGCCCGGCCGCTCCATATGAGATGGTTTTTTTGCTGGATGAGCTTTTGAAACGAAAGAAAATTCGCGATAACATTGTGATTTCATTTTTCACGCCGGAGCTGCAGCCAATGCCCGCCGCCGGATCGCAGGTGGGAAAATTTATTTCCAAATTCATGGAAAAGAAAAACATCCGCTATCATCCGAATCATATTTTGCGCGGGGCGAGGAAGAGCGAACTTATTTTTGACGCCGGAACATACGCTTATGATTTATTGATTTATGTCCCGCCGCATCAAGCGCCGAAAGCGATTAGAGATTGTAAATTGGCGGGAGAGCGCGGCTGGATTCCGGTCGATCAAAAAACTCTGCGGACGAATTTCCCCGGCATATACGCGATAGGCGATTGCGCGGAGATTCCGATCGCCGGCGGAAAATTCTTACCCAAGGCCGGAGTGATCGCGCACGGCCAGGCCGAAATCGCGGCGCATAATATTATTTTGGAAATGTTAAGCGCTCGCGACAGGGAATCGTATCACGGATTCGGATCTTGTTTTGTGGAAACGGGCTGGGGCAATGCCGCGTATTTTTCAGGGCATTTTTACCATCAGCCGGCGCCACGCGTCCGATTATGGAATTCCAATCCAGTCTCGTATTGGATAAAGCACCTGTTTGCCAAGTATTGGAAATGGAAGTGGTTTTGACAAAAGGCAAAAAATTTGCTATAATAATATAAAGATTAAAACAAAAATAAAAACTATGAAAAATATCAAACGTTTTTTTGCGTATTCATTTGTAATTCCCGCTTTTCTTTTGGGAATTTTTTTATTTGCTCCGGGTATTTCTTTAGCCGCGGAATATAAAATTTCCTCCGTAAAGATTATTGATGACGGCGGACAAAAAATCCGCCAGTTCAAATCGCTGGATACTGACGAGCTTGACGGAGCGAGCATTGCCACGGGCGATCTGGGCGGGGATGGAGTTGAGGAAATCGTAGTTGGCGCCAATCCCGGAGGAGAGCCGAGTATTCAATTATTCCGCCAGGACGGAAGTTTAATCCGTTCTTTTTCGGCTTATGGAAAAAATTTCCGCGGTGGAGTCAATGTGGCGGTCGGCGATGTGAACGGAGATGGAATTGATGAAATTGTCACGGCTCCTTCCACCGGCGGAACTCCGCAGATAAGAATTTTTGACGGTTTTGGAAAAGTGATTTTTACGCTGGGCTTCCTCGCTTACTCGGAGAATTTTCGAGGAGGAGTCAATGTGGCGGCGGGGGATGTGAATGGAGATGGGATTGATGAAATAATAACCGCGCCTGTAAAATCAGGTGGGCCGCAAGTAAGGATATTCAACCGGTACGGTGAAGAAACGGGATTTTTCTGGGCTTATGAGAATGATTTCAAAGGCGGCGTATCAATATATTCGGCTGAAGTTGACGGGGTCTCCGGAGATGAAATTATTACCGGCCGTCAATCAGACGGCAATTCGGAAATTAAAATTTTTACGCGCGGCCGCGATTTAATCAAGAAATTTCACGCATATTCAAAAAATTTCAAAGGCGGCGTAAATGTGTCTGCCGCGGATCTGGACGGCAATGGAATTTCCGAAATTGTCACTGCTCCGGCCTCGGGCGGCGGGCCGCAAGTGAGGATTTTTTCATCCTCCGGGAATCTTGTATATTCAAATTTTATATATAATAAAAATTTCCGCGGAGAAGTTAATTTATCGGCCATTGATACGGTACCGGCTGATTCGGGCGAAGAAATTTTGACCGTGCTTTCCAGCCAACCGGAAGCTAAAGGCGGAGAAAAGCGGATTGATGTTGATATTTCCGATCAGGTTTTAAAATTTTATGAAGGGGAAAAGAAAATCGGCGAACACAGAATTTCCACCGGAAAATGGTCTATGCCTACGCCTATTGGGACATTTCAGATTAGAAACCATGTGGCAACCGCTTATTCAAGGCGCTACGCGTTATATATGGATTGGTGGATGGCCATCACGCCGGACGGCGCCTACGGCATCCATTCTCTGCCATATTGGAAAACCAAAAACGGCGTAATTTACGAAGGCCGCGATCACATAGGAAAGCGCGTATCCCACGGCTGCGTTCGCCAACTGCCCGAACAATCCAAAATTCTCTACGACTGGGCCCTCAACGGCACAAAGGTAGTGGTGCATGAGTGAAGTGTCTCAATTTCATTTTTAGCATTTAGGATGACTGCTTGTTTTTTAAAATCAATTTGTTATACTGAAACGGATTTTCAAGTTATGAATTTTAATGCTAAATTGATTGAAAAGATTTTGGGAATAACAGGAGCGATGATTTTGGTTTTACTTATCGGCGTATTATTGCAAAATGAAGATAAGAAAATTTTTTTAAGCAGTGCGGAGATTAAAGGCGCTTCGGACGAGTTTGTCGGTGAAGATAAGTTAGAGGTAGAGACGGCGGAAGAAATTGATGATGAAAAAATTCCGCGTAATGACAATCAAGAGAGCAGCGATAAAGAGAAAGCTAAAGCCATTAACCAGAAGGGCGAATTTTATAATATAATTAAAGTGATTGACGGTGACACGGTTGTCGTTGATATTGGCGGCAAGAACGAAACCGTACGATTGATCGGGATAAATGCGCCGGAGACCAAGGAGTGTTTTGTAAAAGAAGCGACCGTTAAAGCCAAACAAATTCTTTCAGATGCGCAGATAAAATTAGAAACTGATAATACACAAAGCGACAGAGATAAATATAATCGGTTATTGCGCTATGTTATTTTAAGTGACGGATCAAATCTTGGCAAAACTTTGATTATGGAAGGATTTGCAAAAGAGTATACTTTCAAAACGGCTTATAAATATCAGAAAGAATTCAAAAACGCGCAAAGTGAGGCGCGCAAGGCAAGAAAAGGATTATGGGCTGATAATGCTTGTCTATCAGGCAATAAAGAAAATACATCAAACAAAAATACAACCGCTTCAATAGGGGTTTGCTATTGCGAAAGCAATAAATATAATTGTACTAATTTTAAAACGCATTCTGAAGCGCAGAGCGTTTTTGAATGTTGTGTGAAAAAAATAGGCAACGATATTCACAAATTGGACGGAAACAACGACGGCCAGGTCTGCGAAAATCTACCTTAGTTTATCATAACAATAGCTTGACATCATATCGGAGTTGTGGTTAGATTATTGGTGCGCAGGTTCTTTTGAAAATTCAAATTCAACACTGCGCAAAAAGGAGGTGGTCTTAAGGATTGTTTAATGACAATATGCCCAGTTAATTGGAAAGGAGAGAGGAAAAAATGAGCGAGAAAAAATTGAGTGACGAGGAAAGAATAAAGCGTTTGAGGGAATTTGGTTTTAAAGAAGTCGCAATCAGCAAAGAAGAGCAGGAGAAATTTCGTAAGGATGTTTCATTTTTGTTTAGTGCTAGGCAAGAAGTTATATTCAGCAGTAATGCGTTCCGGATCATGTGCGGAGACGATTTTCCAATACCGCAATTAAGTTTAGATGATTTGCATAATTTGAGAGATGTTGGATTGGGAATGAGCTTAGGTGTTTTTATAAAGGAGATTATTGAAAAGTATGTTCCCGCCATTGCCAGTTGGAGCACTCTTACGACAAAGAGAATTATTGACGCTGATTACATAAGAAGAGTTGGGGGTCCTTGCAGTCTGTTAGTATTAATCAAGGTCACTTTTTCCGGCTTAGTAAACGAAGAGTGCGAGAAACTAACAGGATTGTATCTTCTAAGATTGGATCCGGCTGATAATGGTTATAAGATTAGAATAGGAAAACATAATATAACAGAATTCATCTATGAGGGTGTTCACATTTGTTCTTAAGTCGAAACATATCTATTCTTTGCCCGCTGGGATCAAACCTCGCGGGCTTTATTTTTTTAAAGGATTTGTTATAATTTTGTGTAGGTGTAGAAAATAGAGATTTATGAAAATTCCTAAAGAGGCGAAGTTAGTTTTTAAGGGAGTAAACTATGATGTTTATCATTGGGAGCAAGAGATGTTTGACGGATCGGTTGAGACATATGAGGCCTTGAAAAGGGCGGACACGGCCCAAGTGATTGCGACCCGGGGAAATAAGATTCTTATTCCATTAGAAGAACAGCCGCGCCGAGAGCCGTATTTCAGCTTATTCGGCGGGCGCGTTCATAAAGGCGAGGACCCATTATACGCGGCCAAGAGGGAGCTGCTTGAAGAAAGCGGATTATCGTCTGAAGATTGGGATCTTTTTAAAATATACGAACCATCTTCAAAAATGGAATGGAATCACTTTGTATATATTGCCCGTGACTGCAAAAAAGTTGCGGAACAGAAACTTGATCCCGGGGAACGTATTGAAATAAAAGAACTGAATTTCGATGAATTTGTAAATATTTTGGTATCTGATAATTTTTCAAGCAAGGAAATCGCAATGGATTTACTTAGAATGAAGTCTATAGACGGAAAACTTAATGAATTCAAAAAAAGATTAATATAAAGAATTGCATTTTTATGTCAAAACGAATTTTCACGCAAACTTTTGGCGTGGCTGGAGCGATTATTGAAAAAGGCGGCAAGGTTCTTTTAGTCAGAGAAGGGGAAGACAAGGTTGATGCCGGAAAATGGAATCAACCGGCCGGATGGATTGATGTTGGCGAAGATCCGATTGAATCCGCGAAAAGAGAGGTGAAAGAAGAAACAGGATTGGATTTTGAGCCAACCGGATTGATTGGAATCTATTCTTTGCATCGAAAGGATATGCAAGAAAAAATAGGCGCCGCTCCGCATGCGCTGAAATTTATTTTTCGCGGAAAATTCAGCGGCGAGTTAAAACATGACGGGAAAGAAATTTCGGAACTGCGCTGGTTTGCGCCCGAAGAAATAGAAAAAATGGAATTAAATGAATTGCGAGATTTTGATATTAAAAAAGAAGTTGCTGATTATTTTGCCGGCAAATCTTATCCTTTGGAAATTATCCGGCACACAATGAGCGAATAAATTAAGAGGATTCTTGTTCTTTTTCAAATTTGCACTCTTTGCTGGAGCAGCGGATTTTGCCCTTGGCCGCAAAGACTAAAAGCGACGAGCATTTGGGGCAGGATTCGCCCGTGGGTTTGCTCCACAGAGCGAATTTGCAGTCCGGGTAACGGCCGCAAGAATAGAAGGTGCGGCCTTGTTTGCTGCGGCGTTCCGCGATATCGCCTTCTTTGCATTCCGGGCATTTGACTCCGGTGGATTTCTGGATATTTTTAATTGTTTTGCAGTCCGGATAGCGGGAACAGCCTAAGAATGGGCCGAAGCGGCCTTGTTTGACCACCATTGCCGCGCCGCAATTCGGGCACTTTTCGTCTGTCACGGCCGGTTCTTCAATCTTGCCCTCTTTGGATAATTGTTTGGTGTTGCGGCAATCGGGAAATCCCGTGCAGGCTAAAAATTTTCCGAATCGGCCGAATTTAATCACCATCGGTTTGCCGCATTTTTCGCAGATCTCCGAAGTCTCGGTTTCCGTCCCGAGATCCTTTTTGGTAATGTCATGATCTTTTTTCATAAGATTGGCTTTAAAAGGTTTATAAAATTTTTCAATTACTTTATTCCAAGATTCAGTGCCGTGCGCTATTTCATCAAGCCGGTCTTCCATTTCGGCCGTAAATTTATAATCAACGATTTCCGGAAAATGTTTGACTAAAAGATCGTTAACAAGAAAAGCGATGTCGGTTGGCTTTAGCCGCTTTTCAATTTTTTCAACATATCCGCGATCAACAATCGTGGCAATGGTCGGAGCGTAAGTGGATGGGCGGCCGATGCCGTATTCTTCCAATACTTTGATGAGCCCCGCTTCGCTGAAACGCGCGGGCGGTTCGGTAAAATGCTGCTCCGGTTTGACGGATAAAAGATTCAACGCGTCGTTTTGGTTGAAATGAGGGAGAATATTTTCCTGCTGCTGTTCCGGATATATTTTAAGAAATCCTTCAAAGACCATTTGATTGCCATTGGCCCGTAATCCGTAATTTCCGGCCGCTATGTCAATCGCGGTTTGCAAAAATCTGGCTTCTGGCATTTGGCTGGCCACGGCTCTCCGCCAAATCAGCTCATACAATTTTGCCATCCGTTCGTCCAGAAATTTTTTAGCTTCTTCGGGAGTAATGCTCACATCGGTCGGCCGGATCGCTTCGTGCGCCTCTTGGGCGAGCTTGGCCTTGGTCTTGAATTGGCGCGGGGCGGGGAGAGAGAATTCTTTTCCCATGCTACCTTCCAAATATTGCTTGCACTCGGTGAGAAATTTATCCGAAAGATTGAGCGAGTCCGTGCGCATATAGGTTATGAGGCCTACTTGTCCGCGCCCTCCCAATTCTTGGCCTTCATAAAGCTGTTGGGCGAACATCATTGTTTGTTTGGCGGAAAATCCCAAGCGGCGATTCGCTTCTTGCTGGAGAGTGGAAGTCGTGAATGGAGCGTGCGGAGTCTTTCTTACTTCTTTTTGCGCGATATTGCTTACCGCGTATTTTTGTTTTTCCAAGTCTTGAGCGATCTCTTTAGCTTTTTTTTCATCGGCAATGTCAAATTTGTCCAGCGACTTGTCGTTTATTTTTACAAGACGCGCGGTAAAAGGCCGGGATTTGTCTTTGGAAAGTTCAGTTTCCACGGTCCAATATTCTTGCGCTTTGAACGCTTGAATTTCCCTTTCTCTTTCCACAATCAGCCGCACAGCCACGGATTGCACCCGTCCGGCGGAAAGCCCTTTGACCACTTTGCGCCACAAGAAAGGGGAAAGCTCGTATCCGACCAGGCGATCCAAAACGCGGCGGGCTTGCTGGGCGTCTACCATCTTTAAATTTATCGCCCGCGGATTTTTAAGCGCGTTTAAAATGGCGTGTTCCGTGATCTCGTGAAATGTGATGCGCTTTATTTTCCCCGGATCGGTTTTTAAAATTTCCGAAAGATGCCAGGAAATGGCTTCGCCTTCGCGGTCTTCGTCAGTCGCGAAGTATATTTCATCGGATTTGCCGGCCAATTTTTTCAATTTCGTAACATTTTTTTGCGCTTTTCTCGGGATCACATATTGAGGAATAAAGCCGTGTTCTATGTCAATTCCCATTTTGCTTTTTGGAAGATCCCGGACATGTCCGTAAGACGATTCAATGGAATATCCTTTGCCCAAAAAACGGCTGATGGTTTTAGCTTTGGTGGGGGATTCTACGATTACAAGTTTCATAATTAAAATTATCGGCCCATATTAAATTTTGATATACATCCCGGCGCCCGTATTTCTGACCATGCCTTTCATTTCCATTATGGTAAGTGTACTATTGATAATTTTTGTGTCAAGTCCGGATGATTGGATGATATCGTCCAGATGAGCCGGATTATCGGATAAAAGCTCTATTATTTTACGCTCCTCGGGCGATGAGGGAAATATTTTTTTCGCTTGGCCGGATTGTTTGGTTTGGGCGATATTGAGAATATCAAAAATATCATTGGCGGAAAGCAAAGGGTGAGCGCCCTGCTTAATCAGTGCATTCGGACCGGCGGCATTGGGATTGGTGATATTGCCCGGTACGGCAAAGACTTCCCGATTTTGTTCCAGCGCAAAACGGGCGGTAATAAGCGATCCGGAATTCAATTCGCCCTCAATCACCACAATCGCTTGGGCAAGGCCGGAAATAATCCGATTACGGGCCGGGAAATGAGGAACAAGCGCGGGTGTCGCGGGAGGATATTCGGAGATGACCGCGCCGAATTCCGATGAAATTGCGTTCGCTAATTTGCGATTGGATGGCGGATAGAGCGTCTTATCGTCAATTCCTCCGCCTAACACCGCGATTGTCTTGCCTTTGGCTTCAACGGCGGTATGATGCGCCGCCGTATCAATGCCTAAAGCCAGGCCGCTTACCACGGCAATATTTTGGCCGGCCAGTTCGGCTGATACGGTTTTCGCTATATTCAATCCGTAAGCGGTCGGCTTTCTCGTACCGACAACCGCGACAGCAATTTCATAATCGGGGATTTTTCCTCTGACAAAAATCCCGAAAGGGGCGTTGTGAATCTCTTTTAATAATTTCGGATATTCCGCCGATTCTTGGCAAATGAAATTTATGTTTTGCTTGGCCAAATTTTCCCATTCCTTTTCCAGATTGATTTTC
>SCPX01000031.1 GCA_004298615.1 Patescibacteria group bacterium
AATCTGCGTATCTGATCTGCGTTTTATCTGCGTAATGTCTTCTAAGTCTTTTTGCAATTCGTCTCTGATAATCACCTCGCCCGTATATTTGTTAAAAAACCTGACAAACGGATGTTTTCCGTCATAAGTGAATTCTTCCATCGGCCGGTGCCGGCCTTCGGTATTGTAGGCCACAAATTTCGCCTCCTTCTCTTTCCCCTCTCCCTCGGGGAGAGGGTTAGGGTGAGGGTCATTCTCAGCGCGCCCCAACCGTTCTCTCACCGAAAACACCGCGTGTTCGCTTCTAAAAGCTCTTAAAAGAATCTGGGCCGTGGCGTCCAAAAGCACGCGCAGATCAATAATGGTGGATATTTTTTCCGACAGTTCGTCAATCACCTGCTGGGGTTTGTAGGCGCCTTTAAAAAACCAGCGATCCGTGAATTCTTCAATGGAGCGGCGCAGGGGCTGGAAAAAGAGGGCGACGATAAACGCCACGGCCACCAGGGTGATTTGGAAAGTGTCTTCGGGCAAGGAATCGGCGAAAACAAATGGCAGGCCAAAAGCCACCATTGAAAAAATGCCTAAAATAATCATCAGCAGTATACCCAAAATAGTCACCTTGCGGATGATGACGACGATGTCGAGGAGGCGGTGCTTGATGATGGCATAGGAGATCATCCCAATTAATATTATTGTTCCAAAACTATCCAAACCAGATAATACATAAATGTTAAATAAGGGTAAAATTAAACTTAATATGACGGGGATAATTCCGAATCCAAATATCCCAAGCATTACATAACCAATTTGAAGCTTCTTAATTCCGGCTGAATTTCGGTAAGCAAAATAAAATGTAAAAAATAGATAAATAGTAGCGAGTGTCAGATATATTGAATAGAATATAAACGCGGGTCCATACTTCCCATCTATCGCGCCAATCAAAATCCGCCTGACTTCACCGATCATTAAGTTGTCTATATATGGAATGAACGCGAATATTGACGATATTAATGTAAGAAACACTATCGGCACCAATCCTTTTTTTTGTTTAATAAAAAAGTACGACCACCATAATGCTGTTATCGGCAGGAAAGCACCAAAAGAAAAATTTATTCTTAACCAAATTATCGATTGAAAATAACCCAATAAAACATTTGTTAAAACCCAAAAGCTTGTAACGATTGATAAAACAAAAAAGAATATGTTTGATCTATTGTGACGATTATAAAAAAGGACAAGGGCGCCAAGAAATAAATTAGATAGAGCGATAATCGACAAAACAATATATTGAATAATTTCCATAAATTTACTTTATAGCCCGTAATGGCGAGCTAAAAAATGCAAAAAAATACGGTCTGATAAAAGCGAGTGAAGTATTCGTACATACCACGCTTCTTTACCTAATACATATCTAAACCCATGTCTCTTGGATTTAATAATTCTTTCAATGATATACGCAACAGCTATCGGGCTTGCACCGCTTCGCTCATCATTTTTAAGGATAGATAATGCTTTTTTGAATGACAACTCTAAATGACTTTCCTTAGAAATAAATTCTTTTCTATTATTAGTAAAATTCGTAGATAGGTCACCTGGTTGAATCAGTACAACATTAAGTGACGAATTTTTTAACTCCATATATAACGCCTCGGAAATTGCTTCAATGGCAAATTTTGTTGCTGCATAGAAACCTTGGAACGGCAAAGAAAACCTGCCAGCAAGTGAGCTAATGTTTATTATCAATCCATAATTCTGCTTTCGAAAAATAGGTAAAATTTCTTGAATAAGTTGAACTCCTCCGAAAAAATTAATATCCATTATTCTTTTTGCTTCTTCAATCGGCGTATCTTCTACTGGACCACCAATACCAACACCGGCATTATTAATAACGACATCAATTCTGCCGCATATTTTTATAATAGTATTAATAACATCTATCATAGATTTTTTATCTCGCAATTCAAGCGGCAATATATTAACTTTCTTGCTATTATATTGCGATTCAGAAAAAACTGCAGTCCGTCTCGTTCCGAAAATAATATGCCCTTGTTCCAGCAAATAATTTGCGCACGCCTTTCCGACCCCCGATGATGCACCAGTAATAAGAATGACTTTCTCGTTCATATCACACTGATTTAAAAATTTGGATGATTTTTATTACAGTAAGGAGTAAGTGTTTGGTAAATATTATACCACACACCCCCGCATATTGACAAAATTTAACGATTTTGTATGATAAGGGCATAGACAGTTCTTTGAAAACAATAAACCCAATAACCGAAAGGGGGTGATGAAATCGCCAATGGAACGGCGGAGTACGCAAAATAATCAAAAGAAAGGGGGGTATTTAAAATGGAAAATATTGCAATAACATCGCTTGTAGAATTAGAGGCGATAAGCATGGCAACTGCAAATCTCGACAATCCGGGACATAAACTATCTGGCGAGTGTTGCTGCGACCAATGCTGTGACGACTATGTTTGCAAAGATTAATATCTATAAGGGGAGTCCCTTGTCTTATAGAGACGACTCCCCTTAATTTACAAAAGGAGAAAACGCATGTCACAAGTTCGGATATTTCAAATTCCTATCGAAGATGCTAAAAAAATCGTTTATATACCGGAACTGCTAAAGCTCTACATTGTTCCGATGTCGACAAAAATTCCCCTAACCTTAAATATTCCTGCGCACATCCCTAAAACTCCTATTTCTGCAAATCAAAACTTTCATAGAGCTGATTTAATTCTGAATAATTTTTGCAATCTTCGTTGCATTTATTGCTATTCAGATGCTGGAACGCCGCCTCGCGCTGAAATGAGTCCCATTATTGCGAAAAAAGCCATCGATAAGGTGATAGAGGCATGTCTCCAAGATGGCGAATCAAAGTTTGGGATTACATTAACTGGAGGGGGAGAGCCGCTTCTCTCGTTCAAACTCGTTGAACAAATTGTCAATTATTGTCGGAAGCGATCCTCGCAAACAAATCTTCAATGTAAACTTGCGATTGTCAGCAATGGAAATTTTTCCAGACGAACCGCGCGATATGTTTCTGAAAACTTTTCAAATATTTCCATATCCGTGGACGGTATGCCTGATATTCATAACCAACATCGTCCGACAACAGGAGGCAAAGAATCATTTGATCTCCTCGCGCGTAATGTTGATTACTTGATTACGCAGGAAAAAATTGGGATTGGTTTTCGAATGACAATCTCCAACTTGAATGTAGAAACACTCTCCGAACAAATACTCTATCTCCACAGTCGCTGGCCAAATATTCTCATTAGTATTGAACCATTAGAACAGACGGGAAGATGTGGTTCAACTCAAATAATCGCTCCCAATCCAATAAAATTTGCAAAATACTTGGTTCGTGCGATAAAAGTCGCGAAAGAAAATGGGATTCATCTCCGTCACACGCTCGCGACATTCAAAGCAATTCCGAATACCATCAGTTTTTGCGGGATTAACGGACGCATATTCGGTGTAGATCCCGAAGGAAATGTTACAGCGTGCACTCGCGTAAATACGAAGAGCGATCACCTCGCTCCCCTCTTTCATTTCGGGACATACGATGGGGAAAGCAATAATTTTCAATTTGACGACCAAGCTTGGAAACGGCTAAAGCATCTGACCGTAGATACAATTTCGGACTGCTTGGATTGCTTTGCGCGCCATAACTGCAAAGGGGATTGCTGCCACACGCGTGCAAGCGCGTATGGGAAATCTTTTGCGATCCGTAAAAGTCCGAAGTGTTATGCTAACCAACTCTTAACGCTTGGCCTCTTTCGTCTTGAGCTGGATTTACCCGAAATAGACTATTCCATAATCCCGAGTGATTCGCAAAAGCAAAGTACTTTTCAATAATCATTCGTATTATCGCTCATCCAAATCGAGCGTTAAGGACGGTCGAAGTTTCTATCTGTATTTTTGCGCCACTGCACTTTTGTGAGTGGCGCTTTTTTTTATTAACTAAATGATTTATAATATAAGCATGATCCAGTATAAAATTTCACCCGCTTTGCAAAAAAATTATAAAAGTAGGCAATTCTATCTTGTCTTTCAGGAAGCTCTTAAAATTCTGAATTGGAAAAACAATGATATTCGCTGCACGATTAATGTTCGGCTTGATTTTGGATTACCAAGTGGCGGCGGGCGTGTCATTCATCGACACGGCAAGCACATGATCTTATTACATCCATCACGGCATAAACCTTTCCCATGGAATACTGTTCGCCATGAGTCTCTTCATTCCGTACTTAAATCAAAGATTCGATGCCGCTTAAACAAGTATGCTATTCCTCTCCCTATTCCAAAGAGTTATCAATCGCAAACTTTCCGTGAAAATCTGGAGGAATATTGCGTTAGAGCGCTTCAGATTCTATTTCTTCAACAAAAAAACGGAGTTCAGTGGGGACAAAAGCAAGTGGCGCACGAAATTTGGCAAGGATTCGCTATGATGCCAATTTTTGTTAAATTTTTTAGACAATGGCGGAAAACAAATAAGCCGTTTTCGCGTAAAACATTTACTGATCTTATTTTTTTATTTTTGACTAATGATCTTAAAAATATTTCTAAGTATTATTTTCCGCAAAGCCAAAAATGACAATCTGGTTCCCAGTCCCAATTTTTGAAAATCTTTTCTAATCACAGTAAACTCAATGTAGTGAACGGTTTTGTTAAGGATTTTCTTTTTGTTTATGGCACAAAATCCAATGAGCTCATTGCTTATTCGAGCAATGGTGATTTGCTCCGAAGTAAATACATGATCTTCTAAAAAATCACGCTCAAACTTTCCCCAAGCGTTTTTAAGAATGGTATCAATTTCCTCTAAGAGAATTGATTTTTGTTTTTCATCAAGGCGTTCTGGAATCATTGTTAAAAATCTAATCATTGATGCGACCGGCATAAATGCGATTGGTTATTTTTATGTCAATATTATACCACACCCCCCGATTGTCTCAAAATCTCGATTATTGTCATAATTATAGTCATTGTCATAAGTCATCGCCCTTCCCCTCTCGCCTACCATATTATATATACCTGGCCGCATTCAATTTAAAATGCTTGTCCGTAGCCGCCTATCTTGACAAGATTTTTAGGCCGTGTATGATGAAGATAACTTAAAGTTCTTTACAATTTAACAATCAACCGAAAGGAGGTGATGAAACCGCCAATGGAACGGCGTAGTTGCAAAATAATCAAGAAAGGAGGTGGCAGACATGGATAAACCGCAAAAAGACATAAAACCGATCGCGCTCAAAGCCAGTAATCGTGCAAAAGTTCGCATCCTGAACAAGGGTAATTGCAAGATTATTGCTCTGACCAAAGAATCTCAAGGCACGATGTACTATAGGGGGCAGTAGTAACGCCTCGTCATTTTTGCCGGGCGGTGAGCGTGGACACAATCCTCTCTCGCCGCCTTTTATTAATATCACAAAGGAGAAGCCAGAATGAAAGTGCAGCTCATTGAAAAACCGACAATAGAAGAAAAAAATGACATTGCGATCGTTATATTCCCCTCTCGTCCATATTGGCTTTCCGCTACAAAAGAAATCCGCAAGGTGCTAGACATTTTTCAGGAGGAGATTGATGAAGAAACTATTGTTAAAAAAATTGCGATACATTTAGATACAACCAATTCGGAAGCAATGGAGACATTCAAAGAAGTGCGAGACCTCCTGTACTGCAATGGAGTTCTCAATATTAATGGAAATACATCAAGAGAGGCTGAATTAATCGAACCGCATTTTCAAGTGAACGCCGTTGAGAATGTGCTCGTGATTGCCGCAACGCAAGAGTGCAATCTATCATGCCAACATTGTTACGCAAATGCAAAAAAACCTCTTCGCAATGAAATGACTACCGAAGAGCTTAAGAGTCTCGTGGACGATCTTGCATTTATGCCATGGAAAAATGAAGTTTCGCGCGTTGCGCTCACTGGTGGTGAATTTTTTATTCGCCCAGACGCACTCGAAATCATTGACCATGTTCACGCCAAGGGATTCAAAGTTCTTCTGAGCACTAACGGTCTTTTATTAAACGATGAAATCATCTCAAGATTGGCTAATTATGCGGCAAGCCTTAAGATCTCGGTTTCGCTTGATGGCCCAACCGCTAAAATACATGAAATTATTCGCGGAGAGGGAACATTCAATCAAACAATAATGGCAATTCAAAAATTGGCGGTAAGCGGGGTTTCTGTTGGAGCGAATATGTTCGTTCATCAAGATAATGTCAATCTCATCGAGGAGACACTTCATCTGGCTGAGACATTAGGCGTTAAGGCATTCAACTGTCTTAATCTTATGCGCGTTGGCCGCGCCAACTCGCAACGAAGTCAGAAAGAACTCATTCGCATTCCGGAGCATATATTGTATAGAAATCTCTTCTCAATTCTGCGATATAATCTTGGATATCAAGAATTGATGAAAAATTCCACATTTGCTAATCAAATTATGGGCATCGCTGGCGGTGTCAAGAGTCATTACTGCGGCATTGGAACAAATAGGGCTACTTATGTGCGAGCTAACGGCGACATCTACCCGTGCCCGGACACCGCCCTGCCAAAATTCCTTCTTGGAAATGTGAAAAATAAACAACTACATGATATTTGGGAGCATTCTCCGCTCTTGGACGAACTTCGTCGATTGGATGTTGATACCATGAATCCTATCTGCGCAAAATGCGATGTACGCTACTTTTGCGGCGGAAATTGTCGAGGGGAAAATTACCAAGTTACCAAAGAGCTCCGATCTCCTCACTTCAACTGTGATGAGATCAGAAAAACGATTCTTGAGATGATGTGGATACTCACCGAAGAACCCACCTTCTTTCAAGACAAAGTTAACGATTTATATCAAGCGGTATGCTTTTGATATCACCTAATTTCCTAGGGACTTGTAATTTATGTAATTGCAAGTCCCTTTTCTTATTTCATATTTCATGATAAAATATAATTAAATTTATGAATTTAAAAAAATACTACGGTGCTCAAGGCGACTACCTAAAAGAGCATAAAAATTATTTTTCAAACAAACAACTGCAGAAAGATGTTGATTTCATCATTGATGTTATGAAATTGAATAGAAATGATAAAATTTTAGATCTTGCTTGCGGACACGGCAGACACGCAATTGAACTAGGAAAAAGAAAATTTAATGTAGATGGGTTGGATTTTTCTCAACATCTTCTTAAGATAGCTAAAAAACACGCCAAGCTAGAAGGCCTGAAGATGAATTTCTACCAAGAAGACATTCATAAAATAAATCTTAAAACAAAATATGATAAAATTTTTTTATTTTTTTCTGAATTTGGCATGTTTGATGCCGATAATATTTTAAAAAGTGCGACCAAAATACTAAAAATAAACGGTCTCTTCTTATTAGATTGTGATAATGTTTTTCGTTTAATCCAATATTTAATCAAACATCCGCGAACTCCGTATCAATTTGATTTTATAACCATGGAGTTAAAAGAAAAACAAAAAAATAATAAAGGTGCTAGATATTATATTGCTCCTGAACTAAAAAAGTTATTCAATGATCATGGTCTAAAAGTAATCTCATTGTACGGAGATTACGAAAAACAAAAGTTAGATATCAACAGTGGGCGTATTATTTTAATCGGTAAAAAAATAGAAACAACTCAAAATAGTATCTCAAAAAGAAATTAAAGGCATTGCAACAACTATGGAAATTAAATTCATCTACAAAGGGAAAGATTTTGATTATTTGAAAAATGATGTGGTTTCTGCCTACAAGGAGATTAATAGGTATTTTCAGGGTGCGCCAAAAGGTATTACTGTTCGCGTGCATAAAACTAAAAAAGTTTTTGATAAACAACTCGGAAGGAGTACGCAGGATTGGGAGATCGCCAACGCTTCATACGATAATGAAATTGATATCCTTCACCCTGCCGCATTTGAGAAAGAAAGTTCTCATGAAGAAGACGAATTTCTGCCGGTGTTAAAGCACGAGATAATACATCTGTTCACGGATGAGCTGGCAAAAAAAAGCCGTCCCGAAATGGCTGAATGAAGGCTTCTCATCATATGTCTCCGGACAATATATGAATATTAAAAAGCAAAGGATTTATATTGACCAAAACTTTTGTGAAAAATTGGGAACGCCGAAAGGATGGAATGAGCACTCAAACTATAATGCGTATCAAATATCCGCTCTTTTTGTTCAATTCTTAATTGGGAATCACTCAATGGATAAATTAAAACAATTAATATCCTCACTAGATAAAAATTATTACTATCCCAATTTTCAAAAAATATTTCAAAAAATATTTAATAAAGACATAGAAGATGCGGAGAAAGAATTTATCGAACAAATCAATAGATAAATAAAGAAGTGCGTCTAGTTTTATTTTTTTGTAAAATAATCCCGCCCACATAAGCCAGCTCGGATTGGATGGAATCGGCGATCGTCTGGGTGATCTGCGCCAAATCCAAAGTGCGGGTGATGAGATTGGTGATTTTTTGCAAAGCGCCCAGATCTTTGTTGCGGAAGGTGAGCTGAGAATTGGTGACGCGCAGATCCTGGGTGGCTTTTTCCACTTCCAATTGCAATTTCTCGTTGAATAATTTCAAATCGGCGTAAAGCTTGGCGTTTTCCACGGCAATGCCCACCTGGTGGGAAAAAAGATCCAGAATCTGCAAATCCTGATGGGCGTAAATATCCCCGCTTTTTTTGGCGCCCAATCCGAATATCCCCACCAGCTCTTCTTTAGAAAAAACCGGAAAAATAATGGCGAACTCGTGATTGGCCATTTCTTTCAATACCATCTGTTTTAAATGAATGTCCGCGCTTTCACCCTTGCCTTTTTCATATCTGCGTCTAATCTGCGTATCTGATCTGCGTTTTATCTGCGTAATGTCTTCTAAGTCTTTTTGCAATTCGTCTCTGATAATCACCTCGCCCGTATATTTGTTAAAAAACCTGACAAACGGATTTTTGCCGTCATAAGTGAATTCTTCCATTGGCCGGTGCCGGCCTTCGGTATTGTAGGCGACGAATTTTTGCTCCGCATGCTCAGCGCTCTCTGTGCTTCTCCCTATTCGTTCGCGTACGGAGAAGACGGCGTGCTCCGATCGGAAAGCTCTTAAAAGAATCTGGGCTGTGGCGTCCAAAAGCACGCGCAGATCAATGATGGTGGATATTTTTTCCGACAGTTCGTCAATCACTTGCTGGGGTTTGTAAGCCCCTTTGAAAAACCAGCGGTCGGTGAATTCTTCAATGGAGCGGCGCAGGGGCTGGAAAAAGAGGGCGACGATAAAAGCCACGGCTACCAGGGTGATTTGGAAAGTGTCTTCGGGCAGAGAATCGGCGAAAACAAAGGGCAGGCCAAATGCCACCATTGAAAAAATGCCCAGAATAATCATCAGCAAAATACCCAAAATAGTCACCTTGCGGATGATGACGACAATGTCAAGGAGGCGGTGGCGGACGATAGCGTAGGTGAAAAAAGCAATAAAAATTAAGGTACTCGGACCATCTAATGGCATAAAACGTTGAATACTAAAAAGTGGCAGAATAAAACTTACCAATACTGCCGAACAACCAAATCCAGCAACGCCCGCTATGACATAAGCAATTTGTATAGACTTTATCCCCTGAGCGTGTCTATAACCGCGAACTAAAACACCAATCATTATTATTAATACGATAAGAACATACGCGATATAATAAGGAAATAATATTCCAAACTCTCCTGTAAATCCACCTATGACAACTTCATCAACGCGCTTAATAAACAAATCATTAATATAAAGTAAAGAAAATAAAATCGGGGTAGGAATAAGTAGTAGCGCTAATTTTATTTTACTAAACCTTTCGCCGTATATTAAATATAAAATCCAGATAAGCGCTGATGGGGCGACGAGAAGGCCCAAAGCATACGCTGTTTTAAGCCAAAAATTACCAAGCAAAGAATAAGGAATAAATAAATTACTTGCAATCCAAGAACCAGTAATTAAACTAAATATGAAAAAATATATATTCAGTTTATTCTTACTATTTTTTCCTATCACGAAAAAACCTAGAATTAAACTAGTTGAAGACGATAAAATAATTAACCCAATTTCAAACATATGCGATAGAAATCACAAATCTTAACTCTCGTCAATAATATTCATTTCTCGTTAACATTTTGGTTGTTCAAAATATTTCTTTTTCAAATCTTTCATGACTTTCAATAATCTATCCAAATGCTCTTTTGTATGATGCGCCATAACAGAAATGCGAATACGGCTTTTATTTTTATCAACTGCCGGCCATCGAATAGCCGGAATATAAATTCCATTCTCCATTAAATCCTTAGCAAAGTTAATGGCTGTTTTTTCCGGACCCAATAAAACTGGTATAATCGGTGATTGACTGGTTAGTGTATTGTATCCAATTTTATTCAGCTCCCCTCTTAAATGGTCTGCATTTGAGGTTAAATTTTGGATCACTTCGGGGTGTTGTTTTACATATTTTATTGCTTCAATGCTTGCGCCCGCCATCACCGGAGACATAGGCACGGAAAATATGTATGTTTTAGCGGATATTTTTAAATAGTCAATCACATCTTTCTTTCCAGCAATAAATCCGCCCATTGTACCAAAAGCTTTTACTAAAGTTCCCATTGTAATATCAACGCCATTATCAATATTAAAAAATTCATCAGTTCCCTTTCCAGTTTTTCCCAACACACCGATTCCGTGGGCATCATCCACCATAACGATTGCATTATATTTTTTAGCTAAAGAAATGATTTCTGGCAAGGGAACGATGTCTCCGTCCATACTGAAAACTCCATCGGTGATAATCAATTTTCTTGCCTTAGAACTATCTTTAATTTTATTTTCCAAATCTGTCGGATCATTATGTTTATAAATAACTCTTTCGGCGCTACTTAGTTTGCATCCTTGAATAATACTAGTGTGATTTAATTCATCGCTGAAAATCACTGAGTCGCCCTTTTTAAACGGTTGGTCCCCCATTAATGGGTCAACTAATGCCTTTATAGCTCCTAAATTGGCAGCGTATCCAGTCGAAAAAATCATCGCATCTTCCTTATTTAAAAAATCCGCTATCGTTTTTTCTAGCTCATTATATATATCTAAATTTCCAGCCATTAATCTTGCGCCAGCTGGCCCAACGCCATATTTTTTAATACATTCAATAGCCGCGTCTTTTAAAAAATCTTTATTAGCCAGCCCAAGATAATTATTTGAACAAAATATTAAAAACTTTTTTCCGTTAATTAAAATCTCGGGATCGGTAGATGGACCTTCTATAATCGGCGTATCTGGATATAATCCTTGCTCTTTAATAAACTGCACAAAATTTTTTATTTCATCTTTCATAAAAAAATTATTTTAAATTTAAGTTTATATTCTAATATCATTTCTCTTAATCCTCTCCAGTGCCTGATAATACAAAATCATTCCCCCTCTTTATTCTTTTTAAAAATCATAACAATTTTTATTACTTATTACTTTTAAAGCTTAGCGTAAATATCCCAGAAAAGCGAAGAATTGTTTGTCATATTCTGGCAATATTATACCACACCCCCGCTTATTGACAAAATTATTAGGTTTGGTAAGATTGGGCCAAAGATGTTCTTTGAAATATTCTACACAAACCAACAATAACTCAAAACAGGAGGAGAATGTCATGAAAAAGAAAAGATATCACTTGTCGCCAAATCTCCGTATTATCACTGATCCCGCATCTGAATTAGCGATGATCTATCACACGCTATATGGTAACCCCAGAATTGTAAATGAAGAAGGGTTGCGATTTTTATCTATCTTTAGACAACCAATTACTGCAAATGAAATATCAGAATTTTGTGATGGAGATCCAAATGATATTATAAAAGAGTTTGCTGAAGTTTATTTTATTGTCGAACCGGAATTTGACGAGAAAAAATTTTTGCAAGATAAAAAAAATCAACAACTTATTCAAACGCGAAGGCGAATGACTGTTGATCGGATGGGTCTTGCAATCAGCGATTCGTGCAATTTCGGATGTACACACTGCATTCACTTTCAGCCCATGACGAGCTCTCATCAGGCGTTACCGATACATCAGTCATCGCATTCGCAATTTAATATGACTTGGGAAACTGCGAAACGGTGCGTAGACCAATATATTACTCTAATGAAAGAGCAACGAAAAAGTCACGGCAAGATCCACTTCGGAAACGCAGAACCGCTGGTTAATTGGCCTGTTGCGGAGCAAGTACTGAAATATTGCAATGCGATAGAAGATTTTTCGTTTGAGTTTTCCATCAATACAAACTTAGCGCTTATGACTAGACAGATTGCCGAGAAATTCAAGAAATATCAAGTCCGCATCGCAACTTCTCTCGACGGTACTCAACAAGCCAATGATGCTATCCGTATCACGAAAGATGGGCGAGGAACATATGCTCGCATCCTTGAAAAATTTGATTTATTAGCGGAAATCGATTACCCGCTCGACGGATTCAGTACTACTGTTACAGAAAGCAACTTCGAATTTATTGACACCGACATTATTGACTTAGCAATTGAAAGGAAAATGACTTCAATCGCCTTTGATTATGACCTCGTTGGTCTGATTCATGTCCCGATTGAAAAACGAATCACGAAGCTTATGAGGCTAAAAAAGTACGCAAATGAGCACGGTATCGACTTCTTTGGAACATGGGATTCTCCTTTCCGGAATCTGACTTCCGAAAGCCTTTTATTCGGAGAACACGCTTTTTGCGCCGCCGTTCAAGGGAAAGCTCTTGAATTTAATGTCAATGGCAGTATAAAGATCTGTGGCCACACTACTACGACAATTGGCCATATAGATAATTTCGATGGGATATTCAAAGAAGATAGCGGCTTAATGCAAATAATTACCAGCCGTTTTCCAGGAACAGATAAATACTGTTTTGGTTGTGAGATTGAAGGCCCATGTGGCGGACAATGCCATGTCACGAGAGAGGTAGATTCTCGTTTAGTAAGCAAAGAACGACAAAAACTTTTCACTGACATGTGCAATTTCTACCGCATGACAACCGAATCACTGGCGTTAGAATATATTCGATCAAACGGAACTGTGGCGACAGTCAATCGCCAAAATTGCATTTTTTGAAAGGAGGTGAGGGATAATGAAGAAAATCGAGATCAAAAAGATTAAGATTGCCAAAGTGATACCTATGACTTCAGGGGCATCATTCATTGGCAAACGAACCGAATGTAAGTAGTACCGCAACGCGGGGTTAAGCATGTTGACGCTTAACCCCTCTTTTTTTATTCCACCACATGATAAGTTCATTAATGTTTTTTTTCGGAGCACTTGAATTGACCGCCCAATATAGAGCGTTGAGAAAAAAAGTAGCGCGCACGAATTGATATTTCTTTTGAAATAATTTATTATTTTTTATAATATTGGATTTTAAAATTTCCGCAATCAGTTTATCCATATAATCAGCTTCAAATGCTTCATCATTGCCTTGTTCTTGATAGGCTTTGGCGCATTCCTGATAATAAAAAAGTCGGAATAAATCGTGATCGGAATCGCCGAATAACGCCAGCTCCCAATCAAGGACTCCGGTTAAATTTTTACCATCCGTGAGTATATTATGAACAATAAGATCTCCG